>CAIQXR010000165.1 GCA_903875815.1 uncultured Actinomycetes bacterium | reverse complement strand
CGATAATCCGAGAATAGGGAGGCCACCTTGGCTACAAGTAACGAAGAGGGCGCTCTCTGGTCCATATTTGGATACCTCGTCTCTGGCCTCGTCATTTGGGGCGCTATTGGCTGGGGGCTCGATAAGTGGCTCGGAACAGCCTTCTTCCTTCCCGGCGGCCTCATCCTTGGCTGCGGCGCTTCCCTCTATCTGGTCTGGCTCCGGTTCGGCCGAGAGTAAGCCACATCTCTATCTGATCTATCTGAGGGCGACCAAGTAGCCCTAAATCACACCCACCCCGTTTTGGATTTTGGCTCGCGCCTATTAGGGTTCAACCGTTCTGATATTCGCCTTCCCCGGTCGATTTCACGAAAAAGGAGAGTGCGTGCGCTCGTTGTTTATCGCTAGCGGAGCTGGCTTCGTGCCACCTAGCACCCACGACTTCACACTCCCACCTGCCATTGGCAACAACCCTTATACAACGAAGCCGATTTTCCTTGTCGCGCTCTCCGTTGTTTTGATCTCCGTCTTCTTTATTGCTGCATCTCGCAAGGCGCTTGTGGTTCCTTCCAAGCTTCAGTTCGCGGGTGAATCGGTCTATAGCTTTGTTCGCAACAGCATCGGCCAAGAGATCATCGGTCACGAGTTCATGCGCTTCGTGCCATTCCTCTTCACACTCTTCACTTTTGTTATCGTCAATAACGTCTTTGGAATTGTTCCCTTCCTTCAATTCCCAGCAATGTCGCATGTTTCATTCCCATACGTCTTGGCGATCTTCTCGTTCATCGTCTTCCACTGGGTCGGCATTAAGAAGCAGGGTCTTGGCAAGTACCTCAAGGGCATTGCATTTATGCCAGGTGTTCCTAAAGCGGTCTACATCCTTCTTACTCCGATTGAAATTGCGACCTTCTTCATCGTTCGCCCACTCACACTGTCACTTCGTCTCTTCGCCAATATGTTTGCCGGCCACCTCCTGCTCTTGGTCTTCATTACCGGCGGCGATTACATGCTCCATGACTCACATCTTTTCCTCAAGGTGCTCTCACCTTTCTCCTTCGCTTTCGGTATCGGAATGTCCTTCTTCGAGTTCATGGTGCAATGCCTTCAGGCCTACATCATCACTCTGTTGACGGCGCTCTTTATCGCTGGCGCGCTCGCAGACGAGCACTAACTCAATAGATTTTTCTCATCTCTTTGACGGAGGCGAGAAAAGCAGTACGCACCACCTGACCTACCTAGAAATGCTAGGTAGAGCTAAAGAAAGGCAACAAAGATGCACGGCACACTCAACCTGGTCGGTTATGGCCTATCTGCAATCGGACCTGCAATCGCAACCGGCATGATCTTCGCGGCTTACATCAGCGGCGTTGCACGTCAGCCAGAGGCACGTAGCGTTCTCCAGCCAATCGCATTCCTCGGCTTCGCCTTGGCAGAAGCGTTGGCACTCTTCGGTCTCGTTCTCGCATTCGTACTTAAGTAAACCTTCACTTCTCAGAATAGAAACTAGGGCCCATTAACATGTTGGAACTTCACACGCTCGTTACGGCAGCAGCCGAAGAAGCGGCGAATCCACTTATTCCAAAGACCGCTGAGTTAATTGTTGGCGTTATCGCCTTCACACTTCTCTTCTTGGTTCTTCGCTCCAAAGTCGTGCCAATGTTTGAAAAAGCATTCGCTGCACGTACTGAAGCGATCCAAGGCGGCATGGAAAAGGCAGAGCAAGCTCAGCGCAGCGCCGAGAAAGCTCTCATGGAATACACCGCACAACTAGCTGATGCTCGTGGTGAAGCACAGAAGATTCGCGAAGAGGCACGCGTTGAAGGCGTCGCCATCATTAGCGATTTCCGCGCAAAGGCTCAAGAAGAGGCAGATCGTATTTCTGCTCAGGCGCGCGCTTCGATTGAAGCCGAACGCCAGCAGGCGATCACAGCTCTTCGCACTGAGGTAGGAGCACTGGCAACAGAGCTCGCTTCCAAGATTGTCGGAGAAGCGTTAGATGACCAGGTTCGACAGTCTCGCATTGTCGACCGCTTCTTAGGTGATTTGGAGAAGAGCAACTAATGATTCTCCTCGGTGGTAGCAGTCGCCAATCTTTGGTGGCACTTCGCGGTACTTTGGATAAGACCATCTCTGGTCTCTCATCCGAGGATTGCGCTGCCATTGCGAAGGATCTCTTTGCCGCTCTTACCGCAATTGATTCATCGATCGCACTGCGTCGAGCACTTACCGATCCATCACGAGATGCGGCATCGAAGTCTGAACTTCTTGCCAATCTCTTCGGTGGAAAAGTAGGGGCGAAGGCGCAGGCGCTCTTAGCTGCAACTGTGGCGCTCCGCTGGTCTTCTAGTATTGAAATGGTTGATGGCCTCGAGCAGATCGCCGTGGAATCTCACGCAGCTGCTGCAAATATTGCCGGCGCACTCGATCGCCTTCACGATGAAACTTTTGAGTTCTCTCGCCTCTTGGTCGAGAACCCAGATCTTCGTCAGGCTCTCAATACCAGCGCAGATACCGCTGAGCGCAAGGATGCACTTCTCACCGATATCTTCGGAAAGAGCTTTGCACCTCTCACACTCGCACTTCTCGCTCATGCCTTCCGCGGTGCTCGCGGTCGCCATATTGAGCGCACCATCGTTGCTTACTCACACGCCATTACCGCTCGTCTTAATCGAGTCAATGCGCATGTCCGTACCGCTATCGCTTTGAGCGATGCTCAGAAGAGCAAGCTTTCTACTGCGCTCTCCAAGCACATCGGCCAGCAGGTACACCTCAACGTTGAAATCGATCCATCAATCTTGGGTGGACTATCCATCCGATTTGCTGATGAGATCATCGACGGTTCCATTCTTAATCGGTTAGCAGAAGCGAGCAGAGCGCTCGCAGTTTAAGTTTCACGAGGGCAATCACTGCCCCTGTGATTTAGTTAGAAGGAGAGAAAGATGGCGGAACTCACGATCCGACCCGAAGAGATTCGCGATGCGCTGAATAAGCACGTTGCTTCTTACAATCCGGGTGCTGCGGCTCGCGACGAGATCGGCACAGTAACCGAGGCAGGCGATGGCATCGCCCGTGTTGAAGGTCTACCTTCAACAATGACCAACGAACTCTTGAAGTTCGAAAACGGCACCTTGGGACTTGCTTTGAACCTCGACGTACGCGAAATCGGCGTAGTTATCTTGGGTGAGTTCACAGGTATTGAAGAAGGAACAACCGTTCGACGCACTGGTGAAATTCTCTCCGTACCAGTCGGCGATGGCTTCCTAGGTCGCGTGGTTGATCCACTTGGTCGTCCAATCGACGGCAAGGGCGAGATCGTCGCTGAAGGCACACGCGCACTTGAACTACAGGCACCATCAGTAGTTCAGCGTCAGCCCGTTAAGGAGCCGATGCAGACAGGTATTAAGGCGATCGATGCAATGACCGCTATTGGCCGTGGCCAGCGTCAGCTCATCATCGGTGACCGTCAGACCGGTAAGACTGCAATTGCTATCGATACCATCATCAACCAGAAAGAAAACTGGAAGAGTGGCGATAAGAAGAAGCAAGTGAAGTGTATTTACGTTGCTATCGGCCAGAAGGGTTCCACCATCGCATCTGTTAAGGGTGCTTTGGAAGAAGCTGGCGCAATGGAGTACACCACCATCGTTGCTTCACCTGCATCAGATCCAGCAGGCTTCAAGTACTTAGCTCCTTACACCGGTTCTGCTATTGGTCAGCACTGGATGTACAAGGGCGAGCACGTCCTCATTATTTTCGATGACCTCTCCAAGCAGGCTGAGGCTTATCGTTCAGTATCGCTACTCCTTCGTCGTCCACCAGGTCGCGAAGCGTATCCAGGCGATGTCTTCTACTTGCACTCACGTCTGCTCGAGCGTTGCGCAAAGCTCTCCGATGAACTCGGTGGCGGTTCTATGACTGGCTTGCCAATCATCGAAACCAAGGGAAATGACGTCTCTGCATTTATTCCTACCAACGTAATTTCGATTACCGATGGTCAGTGCTTCTTGGAAACAGATCTCTTCAACGCTGGCGTTCGCCCAGCGATCAACGTAGGTATCTCTGTTTCTCG
>CAIQXR010000164.1 GCA_903875815.1 uncultured Actinomycetes bacterium | reverse complement strand
GGAAGCAAAGGAAACAATGGAAAGGGTCCTAGCTGGAGCCAGCGGATGGAAGAACGCTGGGAGCGCCGAAACTTCGATAATTAGCCTTTTGTGAGCAGCCCTCAAGAGGGCCACTCATCAGTCAGACCTCCGGTTCGCCGGGGGTCTTTTTTCATGCAGTTTTATCGGGCCGTGTGGAGAAAAGGGTGGGGAAAGGGGAAAAAAGTGGGCTGAGATGGTTGAAAGTGGGGAAAAAGGGAGTAAAGTGGTGGATGTAGCCAAATCCGGGGGGATTTGAGCGTGAATTCAGGGGGAGGTGCTCGTAGCGATGTTTCTCGGCACCCACGAACCCAAACTCGATGACAAAGGGCGCATCATCCTTCCCGCCCGCTTCCGCGATGAGCTCGCGAACGGCCTCGTCATTACTAAAGGCCAAGAGCGTTGCCTCTACGTATTTCCCAGTAATGAGTTCGCCTCGATTACAGATCGCCTTCGCCAAGCACCCGTCACGGAGAAATCTGCACGTGACTACATGCGCGTCATGTTTGCGGGCGCACATGATGAAGTCCCTGACAAGCAAGGTCGCGTCACCATCCCTGCCGGACTTCGTACCTATGCAGCATTAGAAAAAGATTGCGTCGTTATCGGCGCCAACACCCGGTTAGAAATTTGGGATGCCACTTCATGGGAGAGCTACCTCGCGGATCGCGAGAAGAGTTTCTCTGATGTCTCATCGGAGGTGCTACCCGGCCTCTTCTAAAACTGTATCTCCTGTGGCCACCGCCGACCTCAATAACGACGCCCCTTCCCCGGCGCCGTTACCCCCAAGATCCGTCGGCCGGCGGTGACCAGAGTAGATACAAGTAAAAGAAAAAGTTCAAAAATAAATGTTCAGAAGTAAGTGCGTATCCAAAAACTAATCTCATTTAACTAATTGAAAAAGTGAAGTAAACGAAGAGAGGGGAGGAAGCTATGCAGGATTCATTACATATTCCAGTTGCGCTCGAGCGTTGCATAGAGTTGCTCTCCCCATCGATCGCAGGTGTCGAATCTCCAGTCGTTATTGATGCCACTCTAGGAATGGGTGGACATACCCGCGCACTCCTTATTCGCTACCCACATCTTAAAGTTATTGCGTTTGATCGTGATTTAGGTGCGATCGCAATCGCTCGAGAGAACCTTCGTGATTTTGCTGATCGAGTCGTCATCATTCATGCAGTTTATGATGAGATGAAAAGTGAATTAGCAGAACTCGGCATTGAGAGCGTTGATGGCATTCTCTTTGATCTCGGCGTCTCTTCCATGCAACTCGATACTGCAGAGCGCGGATTTGCTTATTCACAAGAAGCGCCGCTGGATATGCGTATGGATCAAAGTTCCGGTAAGAGTGCCTTCGATATTTTGATGACCTATTCATTTGGCGAATTGGTACGAATTTTGCGTATTTATGGCGAAGAAAAATTTGCTACCAAGATCGCGGACAACATTATTAAAGCCCGCGAGAAGAGCGCACTCAACACCACCAAGGATCTCGCTGAGATCGTTAAAGCAAGTATTCCTGCGCCAGCCCGTCGCACAGGTGGAAATCCTGCCAAACGAACTTTCCAAGCTTTGCGAATTGAAGTTAATCAAGAGCTCGAAGTACTTGAGAGTGCTATCCCGCAATCACTGGGACTCATTCGCGTGGGCGGTCGAGTAGTTGTTATGGCCTATCAGTCACTCGAAGACAAGATTGTTAAATCCATCTTTGCCGAGGTGACAACTTCTCGAACACCTCGCGGCCTACCCATGGACTTGCCGGGCAGTGCAGCAAAATTTGCGCTTGTTATTCGGGGGAGTGAAGCAGCCTCCGATGCGGAGATAGAGATCAATCCACGTGCTCAATCGATGCGCCTTCGAGCCATCGAAAAGTTGGCGGCATAAATGGCCATCTCGCAACTTCCCTCATCTATTTCGATTGAACGCGAGTTACCCGCTCGCCCCTCTCTGCGAATCCTCCAAGGACTTCCTTCGCTGCGCACTGCGCCGGGCGAGAAAGTGACGAGTGGTGCTTTTGCTGCGCTCATGGGAGCGATCGCTTTTCTTGGACTCCTCTCTCTGTTGGCGATCAATATTCTTATGACCCAGGATGCTTTCACGCTCCAACATCTTAAGCACCAGACCAACATCATTAACGATCAACGCGACGCGGTGGTGCGAGAAGCTGCGAATATGAGCTCGCCCGATCAATTAGCGGCAGCAGCTACAAAATTGGGCATGAAGCCCGCCTCGCAATTGACCTACCTCAATCTCGCCAACGAGACCGCTGCTAAGTAAATGAGTCACAACGGCTTGGTGCAACGCCGCATCATCCACATCACCCTGATCACTTTTGCTGCGCTCATCATCATCGCCGGCCGCTTGGTCTGGGTTCAAGCGATTGACGCTTCGACCTATAAAAAGAAAGCGAACCTGGAACTCTCACAGACTTCTACGCTCTTGGCCCCCCGCGGTGAAATAACGGATATTAACGGGGTAGAACTTGCCCGCAGCGTTGCGGCAGTCACCATCGTCGTTGACCAGACAATGATTACCGATCCAGCCAAGGCGGCTGGCTTGGTCGCCCCAGTAATGAATATGCCGGTTGAGAAATTGGTTCCGATGTTAACCGGAACACTTCGTTATCGAATTATCGCTAAAGATGTCACACCAGAAGTGTGGATTAATCTTCAAAGCGTTTTGACTCAATACAACACAGAAGTGATGAAGCAGAAAGATGGGATCGCCCTTCGCGTCGTTGGCTTTTTCTCGGAACGCTCTTATATCCGTGAATATCCAACCGGCACACTCGCTTCATCTCTGATCGGCTTTATCAATGATGCTGGCGTGGGCGCCTCAGGAATTGAATATTCGAAGGAATCGATGCTCAAAGGCATCAACGGGCAGTACCAATACTCCAATGGCGCGGGAACTATCATTCCGGGATCGGCTACCGTCACGACTGAAGCTAAAGCAGGCACAGGAGTCCAACTCACTATCGACCGAGATATCCAATGGGTTGCTCAAGATGCAATTACCAAAGCCGTAGCAAAAGATGGCGCATCATCCGGAACAATTATTGTGATGGACCCTAAGACCGGCGCGATTCTAGCTTTGGCGACTACTCCGACTTTTGATCCAAACAACAAGAAGACTATTTCACTCAAAAGCATTAGAAACCCCTCGGTCCAAGACGTGTACGAACCTGGCTCGACTGGCAAAGTGATCACTGCCGCGGCAGCAATACAGGAAGGGAAAATTACCCCCACCACGGTATTTACCGTTCCTTATGCGCTCAAGCGATCCAATTTTACTTTCCACGATCACGAAAAGCATGGCACGGAGAGGCTGACCACTGCTGGCGTCTTAGCCATTTCGAGTAACACCGGCGCTATTCAAATTGGTGAAACGCTCGATCATCAGACTCAATATAACTACTTAAAGAAATTCGGAATTGGTGATCTCACTGGTTCAGGTATCGCGGGCGAATCGCCAGGAGTGCTCCCCGCTCTTGCGAATTGGAGCGGAACAACTGCTCCGACTGTTTCATTCGGTCAGGGCTACTCTGTTACAGCGCTGCAAGCGACAAGCGTATTTGCCACCATTGCCAATGATGGGTTGCGAGTAACTCCCACTGTCATTGCGGGAACTACCGATGCCAATGGAAATTTTTCGGCGATCAAAACTCAGAAGAGTGAACAAGTCATTAGTCCAGCTACAGCGCAACAAGTACGCCTCATGTTGGAGAGCGTGGTTTCGGAGAATGGAACGGCCCCTGGTGCTGCAATCCCCGGATATCGCGTGGCAGGCAAGACTGGTACTGCTCAGCGATATAACGATAAGTGTGGTTGCTATAGCGGTTACACAGCATCGTTTATTGGCTTCGCTCCAGCCGATGCTCCCAAATATGTAGTGAGTGTCACGATTCAAGATCCCAAGGGTCTTCACTGGGGTGGCACATTAGGTGGACCGCTCTTTAAGACGGTTATGAGTTTTGTCCTGCAAAGCAAGCACGTGCCTCCTACCGCGCCACTCACTTCACCGGTCCCACTTACGGAGGCGCAGATTCGCACCTCGGTAGACTCGGCAACAGTTCGAAAGGTGAAGTAAGAATGGGAACTATGCGACCAATCATTGAGCGTTCTCGCTCGCTGGGTGATCTTGCATCTCTCCTGAGCCTCGAATCTGTCGGCGACTATTCCGAAGTAAAGTTTTCCGGCCTGACTGCAGACTCTGTGGCAATTCAACCCGGCGATCTCTTTATCGCATTGCCCGGAGCGCATCGCCATGGCGCGCAATTTATCGATCAAGCTTTGGCTGCTGGCGCCGTAGCAGTACTCACTGATATAGCAGGCGCGCAATTGAATGCCAATCGATTGCCACAAATAGTTGTGGAATCAACTCGCAATAAAGTGGGCGAAATCGCTTCGTGGTTTTATGGTGCACCCGCTAGTGGGATGACTGCTGTGGGAATTACCGGCACCAATGGCAAGACGACCACATCTTCACTGCTCCAACAATTATGGAAATTGGCCGATCGCCACGTGGGCTATATCGGTACTACGGGAATTGAAATCGGCGCGGATGTCATGCCAGGGAAATTTACGACCCCTGAAGCTTCTGAGTTGCAACAGATTCTTGGCGCAATGGCCGAGCAACATCTCACTCATATGGTCATGGAAGTCAGTAGCCATGCTTTGTCTCAAAAGCGTATGGTCGGAACTCACTTCTCTTATGCCGCCTTCACTAACTTGACGCAAGATCATTTAGATTTTCACGGCACTATGGAGAACTACTTCCAAGCTAAGCGACTTCTCTTCACTGTGGAGTATGCCGATCAGGCCTTAATTAATATCGATGATCCATATGGTCAGCGACTGGTCGATCTCGCGGAAATTCCTGTAACAACAATATCTCGAAGTAATAAGAGCGCGAATTGGCATTACATTGAGAGCGAGCGAGAAGAGAGTGGCTACCGAGTTGCCATACGCGGCGTCGGCGGGATTCTCATGGAAAGCTTCCTGCCGTTAATTGGTGAACACAATCTCGACAATGCCTTACTAGCGATTGCGTTAGCAGTGGAGACGGGGGTTGATCCGTTGTTCATCGCCCAGGTGCTGCCGCAACTTCGTGGCGTTCGCGGTCGACTCGAGCCCATTTCGCTAGGACAAAGTTTTATGGCGCTTGTGGATTTTGCGCATACTCCCGACGCAGTAGAACGCACCTTGGCAACACTTCGCGCCAGCACAGCCGGGAAAATTATTGGCGTTCTTGGATGTGGTGGTGATCGCGATCGAAGCAAGCGACCCATTATGGGTAGAGCGCTCCATTCTGGCGCTGACATTTCAATATTTACCAGCGACAATCCACGTTCGGAAGATCCTCAGGCGATAGTTGCTGAGATGGTCGGGGATATTGAGCTCGGCGACCAGAGCTTTGTGGAAGTGGATCGAAGAGCAGCGATCGCTCTTGCAGTAACGATGGCTGAACCGGGGGATTGCCTAGTTCTCTTGGGTAAAGGTCATGAATTGGGCCAGGAGATTAGCGGTGTTAAATATCCCTTTGATGATGCGACCGAACTTGCTCGGGCAATTGAGGAACTAGCTGGAGGTTCACAATGATCCCTATGACCGCAGGGGAGATTGCCACGATTGTCGGAGGTCAATTAAGCCACTTGGATTCGCAAGTAGTAATTGATCAATTTCCGGTCATCGATTCGCGGCTAGCAACTAAGGAAACATTCTTCGTCGCATTTTCTGGTGAACATGTTGACGGTCATGACTTTGTGGCCAGTGCAATTGCCGCTGGATCACCATTCGCTTTAACTTCCCAGGAAGTCAACTTTCCCAGCATCCAAGTAAGTGATGTGCAAGTTGCGCTCGGAAAATTAGCGCACGCCCTTCGCCTCAAATTACCTAATCTGAAAGTTGCTGCGGTTACCGGGTCGCAAGGTAAAACTACGACCAAAGATCTACTGGCACATGTGTTGAAAGGTGCCGGCGAAGTTATCGCCCCGGCCGGTTCATTGAATAACGAAATTGGCGTGCCGTTAACTCTCCTTCGTTGTACGGATCGAACTGAATTTTGTATTCTCGAAATGGGCGCGCGACACATTGGCGATATTGCGAAATTGATGGAGATTGCAGAGCCCAATGTGGGAGCAGTCCTGGTCGTTGGCAGCGCGCATATTGGTGAATTTGGCGGGCGTGAAGCAATTGCACTAGCCAAATCAGAGATGATTACCTCACTCCCAGATGGCGGCATTGCCGTACTCGGAACTTACGATCCCTTCACTCCACGCATGGCCGATGGCTTAGGCTTGAAAACCATCGCATTTGGCGAAAAGCCCGAGTGCGACGTTCGTGCGGCAGATATTGAATTTAGAGAGGGCCGCGCACATTTTGACCTCGTCACTCCCGAAGGTCGAGGTTCAGTAGCACTTGAATTGGTGGGAGCCCATCAGATTCCCAATGCGCTAGCAACCGCGGCGATCGCAACTGCCCTTGGTATTTCGCTGGAGAGCATTTGTGCCGCTCTCTCCACTGCCACTTTGGCAAGCAAGTGGCGGATGGAGATGCATGAAGTTAACGGACTTTTGCTGATCAACGATTCATATAACGCCAATCCGGAGAGCATGGCCGCCGCGCTTCGAACCCTGGCGTTGCTTGCCCAGGAGCGTGGCGGGGTGACATGGGCCTTTTTGGGGAAGATGCACGAACTCGGCGAGTCATCAGCAGCAGACCACGCCGCTATTGGCAGACTTACTCGTGATATTGGTATCGATCACCTGGTTGCAGTATCGGCGCCTGAGTACCTGTCTGATCTAGCAGGCGATGGAAGTCCTTCGGACTCTCACTTCGCCATGGTGGAACACGTCAGCAATCAGATTGTCGAAGCTGCCCAGTTAGCAGAACATTTCACTGCCGGCGATGTTGTCTTGGTGAAAGCCTCTCGGTCGGAACATTTCGAAGAGTTGGCTGATTTGTTATTGAAGAATTGGAGCGCACAGTCGAGCGCGACAACTGATGGAGAAGGGGAGCGATGAAAGGCATTCTGCTAGCTGGTGCTCTCTCCGTCCTCTTGAGCGCACTCCTTACCCCCGCATTGATTCGAGCACTTGCAGCCCGCGGCTATGGCCAAATGATTCGTGACGATGGTCCTAAGACCCATCACTCTAAACGTGGAACTCCCACCATGGGAGGCATTGTTCTCATTCTCGGAACCGCTCTCGCTTACGCCATTTCTCACTTAGTAACGGGTGAGAAGCCGAGCGCATCTGCGCTACTTGTCTTAGGACTCATTGCTGGACTTGGCGCAGTTGGCTTCTTGGATGATTGGCTTAAAGTAGTTCGCCAACAATCACTCGGACTTCGCGCCCGTGAAAAAATTGCGGGCCAGGCAATCGTCTCCAGCCTCTTTGCCTATCTCGGACTTCACTACAGAGATTCTTTTCACCTCACTCCCATCTCCTCGCATCTCTCTACTGTTCGCGATACATCGATTGCGCTCGGAACGATTGGCACAATCGTCTGGGTTATTTTCCTTATTCTCGGAACCAGCAATGGTGTCAATCTCACCGATGGTTTGGATGGTCTCGCTACCGGCGCTTCGATCATGACTTTCTTGGCATTTGTCGTAATGGGAGTCTGGGAGTTTAAGCAGAGCTGCGGTCTGCAAGCGGGATCGCAATGTTATGTAGTTCGCGATCCGCTGGATATGGCGCTTCTTGCCGCCGCACTTGCTGGATCGTGCGCAGGATTCCTGTGGTGGAATGCGTCGCCTGCGAAAATCTTTATGGGTGATGTGGGTTCGTTAGCACTCGGTGGCGCTATCGCAGGTATCGCAATCACTTTACGCACTGAATTATTGCTGGCAATTCTCGGTGGCCTCTTTGTCATTATTACGCTTTCTGTCATCATTCAAACAACCTATTTCAAGCTCTCTGGTGGCAAGCGAGTATTTCGTATGGCACCGCTGCAGCATCACTTTGAATTGATGGGTTGGGGTGAAGTCACCATTGTCATTCGTTTCTGGATTATCGCCGGCCTTAGTGTTGCCGCTGGCCTCGGACTCTTCTATGGACAGTGGGTTGTCTTCTCACAATGAGAAGGGCCATTCATGTCTACGCCATCTGATCCCGATCTATCGTTAGAAGAGATTCTCGCTGCTCGGATAATTATTTTTGGCGGGGGAGTAACAGGTAAGGCACTGGCCAAGTACCTGCAGGATCAAGGAAATGCGGCTGCACTTTTCAACGATGGCGAAGACCAAGCGATCCTTGACGGCGAGTATGAGATGGCGCTGGTATCACCAGGTTGGAAGAAGGATCATTTCGCCGTACAGAAATTACGCCACCGTGGAGTTAAGTTGTTGAGCGAGCTTGACCTCGCCTGGGCGATCAAGGAAGCGAACTTTCCTGATCAAAAATGGGTCGCCGTTACTGGCACCAATGGCAAAACCACCACTATTCAGATGGTCGAATCTATTCTCACAGTGAGTGATCTCAAAGGAATTGCTTGTGGCAATGTAGGAAAAACCGTTGTTGAAGCACTGACTGACGGCGAATCTTATGATGTTCTCGCACTAGAGCTCTCCTCGTTTCAAATTGACTGGATGGCTCGCCCCACATTTCTCGCCAGCGCGGTGCTCAATATTGCTGAAGACCATATTGATTGGCATGGCAGCTTTGCTGAATATGCCAACGCGAAAATGAAACTTTTAAGTCGGAGCGAGCAAGCCATCCTCAATCTCTCGGATCCAGAAGTGGTTTTACGAGCCGCACAATTTGACATGCGTAAAATTTTCTTTGGCTTAGATACTCCCGCACCTGGTGAAATTGGCCTGGTAGAGGAGCTCTTCGTGGATCGAGCGTTCGTAGACTCAGCCGATAGCGCGGAGTCCTTCGCTGAACTGCCTGACCTTAAACCGATTGTTCCGCACCAGGCGCTCAATGCAATGGCTGCGGCCGGGATTACGTTGGCGCTTGGAATTTCACATGCGCACGTGCGTACTGGACTTCGCGCCTTCGTGCCCGATCGCCATCGCATGGAAGAAGTTCTCATTAAAGATGGAATTACCTGGATCGATGATTCCAAAGCGACCAATCCACATGCTGCTCAAGCCTCACTCCTCTCTCATTTTAAGATCATTTGGATTGCTGGGGGATTAGCAAAAGGCGCAACCATGGAGTCACTGGTGGAAAATGTGCACGATCGCCTTGCGAGTGCGATTCTGATTGGACAGGATCGAGAGTTGATCGCTGCAGCACTTGATCGATACGCGCCTGAAATTAATTATGTCCGAGTAGATTCACCTGGCTCTGCTGAAGGTCTTATGGATCTCGTTGTTCAGAAAGCAAAGGAGCTCGCAACAGCTGAGAGCGTTGTTCTCCTTGCGCCAGCCTGTGCCTCCATGGATCAATTCACTTCCTATGCGCACCGAGGCGATGCCTTTGCCACAAGTGTAAAGAAATGGGCGTGAGATGAAGCAGCGCCTACTCGTGCGGACTACGGAATATCGACGATTTCTTACCAAACCCACCAGTCCCTTTATCTTGATTTCATTTTGCGTCAGCGCGCTCTCGCTCCTGGGATTATTGATGGTGCTTTCTGCTTCGTCGGTGACTTCGATCGAATCTAATGGCACTACCTATGGAATCTTCCTGAAGCAATTGATGTTCTTCATTATTGCCATCGGGCTTGTGCTTTACGGAACTTATCTCCGCCCAGAGTTTTGGGAGAAACTTGCCCGGATTGCACTTCCGGCAGGTTTCATTCTCCTCGTTTTGCCAATCGGAATCGGCAAAACTATTAATGGTAATAAATCCTGGATTGGCATTGGCTCGCTCACCATTCAACCCAGTGAATTTGCCAAAATGGCATTGATCTTGTGGTGTGCACTTCAGCTACGCCGTCACCATGAAGCGGTGGATTCTGATCGCGATAGCCAGCCACTCTGGACTCTATTGGGTGGATCAGTTCTCTTTATTGGCTTGATTCTGGCGGGAAAAGATTTAGGAACGGCAGGAATTGTCGCAGTCATTGCATTTGCGATGGTCTACTTATCGGGAATTAATGGTCGGATCGTAATGAGTGTCATTGGCGCCGGCGCAGTTGCCTTGGGTTTACTGGCTCAAACTTCGAATCGGCTTCGTAGACTCCAGGCGGTGTTCAACCCGTTTGATCCAGCAGTTTATAAATTTGCGGGCTGGCAACCTGCTCATAGCCAGATGGCTCTGGCTTCTGGCGGATTATTTGGTGTGGGGCTGGGAGCCAGTAAGCAGAAGTGGTCCAATCTCTCTGAAGCACATACCGACTTTATTTTCTCCATCATCGGCGAAGAGCTAGGCCTCGTGGGAACTATTTCGGTCGTAATTCTCTATGCCGTGCTGCTCTTTGCGATATTCCGCACTGCCATCAACACTCGAGATCTCTTTGCTAAATACGCCGTGACCGGTATCGGATGTTGGTTGATTATTCAAGTCGTCGTTAATTTATGTACTGATATCGGCCTCTTTCCTGTTATTGGTGTGACCCTTCCCTTTATCTCTTATGGCGGATCATCGTTGATTGCTAACTTTATTGGTATTGGGTTTGTCCTCAATGTCTGTCGTCGCGATCCAGCAGTTAAAGAGGCGACTCGCCTGCGCCGTCGAAAGCAGAGCGTATGAAGCGTGTGCTCTTAGTAGGGGGTGGCACGGCAGGCCACGTCGAACCCGCCCTAGCTGTGGGAAAGTGGTTATCTGACAATGGCGTTGGTATCCAATGCGAATTTCTAGGAACGTCGAATGGCATTGAGTCACGCCTCGTTCCGCAAGCAGGCTTTCCACTTCACACGATTCGTAAAGCGGCGCTGCCGCGTCGAATCTCGCTCTCAACCATTATTTGGCCATTGCAATTTCTCGCCTCCTTCCTCGGCGCCCTGCGAATAGTTCGCTCTTGTGATCTCATCATTGGCTTCGGTGGGTATGTCAGCACACCGGCCTATGTAGCGGCAAAAGTCTTAGGAATTCCCATTGTCATTCACGAAGCGAATGCGTTGCCGGGTTGGGCAAATCGTCTCGGCGCCCAACTCACGAAGAATGTGGATATTGCTTTTGCAAGTACTCGCAATTACGGCGGGAAGTGGCAATCCGCTCAGTTAGTTGGAATGCCGATTCGTAGTGCAATTGCCCAGGTGGCTGATCTTTCTCACGCACAACGCCAGGAGATCAAAGCACGAGTATTGGCGGATTTTGGGTTGGATTCCGGTCGACCTATTCTCTTTGTATTTGGTGGCTCGCTTGGGGCTCAATCACTCAATGCTGCAATCGCGCAATTCTTGGAGAGCGCAGAGGCAGATCACTTCACGCTGATTCACGCTGTCGGTTTGGGAAACTCTTTGCCTGTGGCCACTTCTCATTACAAGCCATTGGGATATATCGATAACATGGCAGATATTTATGCCATCGCCGATCTGATTATTTCTCGTAGTGGCGCCGTGAGTTGTGCCGAAATTGAAAGCGTGGGAGTTCCTGCAATTTTGGTGCCGCTCCCTATTGGCAATGGCGAACAAGAGGCGAATGCCAAGGATTTAGTGGCATCTGATCAAGCTACCGTGATTTCAAACTCCGAATTTTCCGCTTCTTGGCTATCGGCCAATATCCTTTCGCTCGTGAAGAAATTGCACGCAAGCTCGAGTGAGAAATCTCGTCGTCACGCCAGCGCGGTAGAAACTATCGGAAATCAAGCTCTCGCGATTCTCGCCGAACGGGGAAGTAAGTAATGGCTGCCGAGGCTTTGACCCTACACAATCTCACCAGCCGACGAGTCCATTTTATTGGTCTCGGTGGCGCTGGCATGAGCGGCATTGCTCGGATTATGTTGGCGCGCGGCGTCCATGTCTCTGGTTCTGATGCGAAGTCATCTCCAGTATTAGAGAGTTTGGCGGCCCTCGGTGCGAGAACTTTCGTAGGCCACCACGCTGACCAGGTAGAAGATGTTGACTTACTTATCGTCTCGAGCGCCATCTCGGCAAAAAATCCAGAACTTCTTCGTGCACAGGAACGCGGTATCCCCGTCATTGCTCGCGCCGAAGCGCTTGCCTTACTGATGTCGGAGTCACTCTCGATTGCAGTCGCTGGAACGCACGGTAAGACGACCACCACTTCGATGCTCACCGTGGCGCTTCAAAGCGCCGGCCTAGATCCATCTTTCGCTATTGGGGGAATGATCAATAGTTCGGGTACCAACGCTCACCTTGGAACCGGTGAAATTTTCGTCGCGGAAGCCGATGAATCCGATGGTTCGTTCTTGGCCTATCAGCCGCGCGGAGCCATCATTACCAATATTGAACTCGACCACGTCGATCATTTTCCTACCTTGGAATCCGTCAATGAAATTTTTGCCGAGTTTCTTCAATCTATTCAACCGACGGGATTTCTCGTTGCCTGTATTGATAGCCCAGGGGTGGCAGAACTTCTCGAAGCGCATCCTCGCTCGGAAATTTCCATCCACACCTATGGAAGCAGCGACACCGCCGACTACCGCCTCTCGCACATCTCGCTTTCAGCCAAGAGCTCGAGCGCACGTGTAACGCATCGAGGTCGAGTACTCGGTGAGTTGCGACTATCAATTCCTGGCGAACATAATCTTTATAACGCTCTGGCGGCATTGGTTGCTGGCGTGCAATCAGGTGCACCAGTCAATGATCTATTAGCGGGCCTAGCTACTTTTTCGGGCGCCCGACGACGCTTTGAATTAAAGGGCGTTGTGCAGGGAATTCAGGTTCTCGACGATTATGGCCACCACCCCACAGAAGTTGCCGTCACATTAGAAACGGCGCGTAGGTTTGTGGGTGCAGGGAAAGTCTTGGCGATATTCCAGCCGCATCGCTATTCACGCACTCAAGCATTCGCATCTGAATTTGCGCGGGCGCTATCGTTGGCGGATTTTGCAATCTTGCTCGAAGTTTATGCAGCTAGCGAAGCGCCTATCCCGGGCGTCTCATCTCTCCTTATTACTCGCGAAATGGCATCATCGTCGGCGCGGTTCGAGCCATCGATGGTGGAGGCAGTGGCACAGATTGTGGAAATGGCACAGCCAGGGGATTTGATCGTCACCATGGGAGCGGGCG
>CAIQXR010000163.1 GCA_903875815.1 uncultured Actinomycetes bacterium | reverse complement strand
GCTCTCCGATTTGCCGCCGTTAATCGATCAACCGGTACCTCCGAATCTGACACCTAGCATTGCTACTGCACCCAATGATCGTGCGACGCCCTACAAAGATCGCTGTCACACGCAGCAAAATCTCACCGCTTCAATTGCTCCGTGCCTCTATGGCGACCTCACGAGTAAAACCACCATTGTTCTCTTTGGTGATTCGCACGCTTTGGCATGGTTTCCTGCCATTGAACGACTTGCGACTCTCAAGCATTGGAAACTGCTTTCACTGACTATGTCATCGTGTTGGCCCGCAAATATGCCAGCATGGAATGGCACGACCAATATGTTGATGACCAATTGTTCGGTCTGGCGCGATGCCACTCTCAAACGCGTCATTGCTACGAAGCCTGCAATGATCTTCATCAGTGGCACGCGCGGATTTCAAACAACGAACTCCCGAGGCGAAGTGGCAATGGGGGATGAGCGAACTGCCATCTGGCAGGCCGGCATTAAGACCACCCTTGCCTCTCTGACTAAAGCCAGCAAGAAAGTCATCTATCTTGCCGACGTCCCACATTCTTTTATGAGCGTTCCTGATTGTCTCGATGCCTTTCCCGAGAGCATCCTTCAATGTGCGACACCTACCTCCATAGCCTTCGATCCGAGCTGGACCGATCTCGAGCGCCAAGCAGCAGTCGATGCTGGAGTTGTTTTCGTCGACCCCACTCGCTGGATCTGCACCACCGAGCCGTGCTCTCCGATCTCCGGAAATATGGTGATCTATATCGATGCCGGACACATGACTGCCACCTTCTCGAGGTCGCTAGAGCCCAAACTCTGGCGCACGATTAGCGGCGCAAATCCTGGGAATTAAGCGCCAGGTAATCTGGCCAAAATTTTCCGCAACTGGCTTGCGTCTAGCCCCTCTGGCTGTACCGTTCTCCTTGTATCTGTTCACGCTTCTTCGGATGCCCTCTCCTACCTGGAGGTCAACAATTGGCAAGTTCCACTAAAAATCACGAACACAAGTTAGCCGAGAACGTCCTTGGACTTTTTGAGTCCGCAGTCATGGGCGTTGCAGGGTCAGCTCCTGCATATTCGATCGCCGCATCCACTGCCGTTCTTGTTGGCGCAGTAGGACTAGCGGGACCAGCAGCGCTGCTTTATTGCGGCATTGCGATGTTTGGAATCGTTTTTGCTTTTAATTATCTCGGTCGTACAGAGTCCAACTCTGGTGCAACATATGCGTGGGTCCGTCGCGGACTTCACCCAGCACTTGGCTATATTGCCGGTTGGTCACTCCTCATGTGTTCCTCGATCTTTATGGTGGCAGCAACTTTGCCAGCAGGATCATCTTTCTTGGCGCTCTTCTCAGATTCACTTGCCAACAGCAAGGGCTGGGTCACGCTCTTTGGAACAGTCTTCTTCCTTCTTATGGTTGCTGCAGTGGCATTCGGTGTCACGATTACCGCAACTGTTCAGGTGATCATGTCTTCGATTGAAGTCGGCCTCCTTGCCCTCTTTGCAGTGCTTGCCATCTTGCATCACCCACACGTGAAGCACTTCTCCTGGTCATGGTTCTCACCTCATGCCTTCGGAAGCACTCAGACTTTCTTCGCTGGCGCACTCGTCGCCGCTTTCTACTACTGGGGTTGGGATGTAACAGCGAACCTCAATGAAGAGACCAAGGGATCACATAAGACCCCTGGCCAAGGCGCGATCATCGGAATGATCGTTACCTTCTTGCTCTTCGAAGTATTCACAGTTGCATCAAATATGGTCCTTTCCCCAGGAATTGTGAGTGCAAACTCTTCCAACATCCTTGGCGTTATGGGTCAAGAGATTTGGCCAGGTACCGGTGGCAAGCTCATCGTCGTGGCTGTTCTTCTCTCCACTGTGGCCACTTTGGAAACTCAGCTGATCCAAGTCACTCGCACCATGTTCTCTATGGGTCGCGATGGCACCTTGGCAAAGAAGTTCGGCACCGTTCATGGCAAGTACAAGACTCCGGTCTTTGCTACCTTGACCATCACCGTTGTCGGAATCGGCCTCTTCATTGGATCACAATTCATTGGTTCGATCGGAAAGATCATGACTGATGCAATCGCTGCGATCGGTGTTCAGATTTCGATCTACTACGCGCTCGCTGGTTTCGCGGTTGTTGTTCTCTTCCGCAAGATGATCTTCAAGAGCGTCAAGAACTTCATCTTCATGGGCCTCTGGCCTTTGATTGGTGGCGTCTTCATGGCGACAATGTTCGTCAAAGTAATCCCTACCTTGGACACAGTTACTAAGGTTGTTGGATTCGGAACGATCGCACTCGGCTTAATCCCCATGCTCTACTACTGGAGCAAGGGACATGCCTACTTCAAGATGCCTTCTAAGGAAGAGCGCCTTGCAGTACTCGTAGAACTCGAGCAGAACCTCTAGTTCCCACAAATGTAAATCGCCGCTTGGTCTTCGGACTAGGCGGCGATTTTTATTTGCGTATCCCGTTACGGCCCAGGTAGACCCACATCGATAGCACTCCCAACAGTAGAGAGAATCCAAAGAGCAGATCTTCTATCGGTGCGCCTGCCAAACGGTGGCCATTTATTGCAGACGGGCTATACATAACAATGTTGCGAGAGGTCAGCCACCAGTTGGTAATCAACTGCATCGGGAAAATAATGGCGTAAGAGGTCCAGAAGACTTTCTTAGTAACGAGCCGAGTTCTGACAATAACGAGATCAAAGACAATCGCTACGACCACAGCTGTTACTGCGATCTGGCTATAACTCATCGCCATCACCTACCGGCCAGTGCTTCTTTACGCGGCGCACTGCTTCCAACGTCATAACGCCAGCAATCGGAACAATGATAAAGAAAAGGTATTCCTCTAGGGGAATATGAAATGGTCCAACGATGCCAAGCATCTGTTTGTTATCAAAGTGCCAATGGCCGCGCTTGATGGCATAGGCATCCCAGGCCACAAAAATTAAAGCAATGGGAGCGATACTCAATGACAGGCGACGAGCGCGCTTGAGAACCCGCACCTTCAGCGCGATCTCCAGCCAGAACGAACCCACCACAGTGAAGGCGAGCATCGCCATATAGCTCCAGTGAGTCATGAGTTAATTATCATCGATAACCCGAGCGAACTCTGACGTTGCTTTGAGTGGCACTGGAATTAGAACTTGCATAGCCCGAAGATGTCGGTGTTAGCGTTGCGGTGATTCGCACCGAACCTCTTACAGAGGGCCTCCAACTACAGGTCGCCACCAAGCTCACGCTCTGGATATTGATGCAGCCGGGTATGCGCTTGCCATTCTGATAAAAAGTGACTTTTCCATCGCTTCCCGCGACACCTAAGTTGGCGGTAAGGGTTGAAGCGGTGCGGAATGTGCTTTGACTTGGGACGCTTACTGAAACTGTTGACGCTGATGGCGCCGCCGTTCCGATAAAGACTTGAAACTTAAAGGTAGTAGCAGCTAGCCCAACTTCAAGAGTCCAGTCTGAGTTAGTACACGGTGTGGCTGGATTAGCGCCAATCAAACATGGTCCAAATCCGAGTTCTGCGGTGTCGTTATAGCGTGAACGGTTCCATGCCATAACGGTTTGAGTATCGGTCAAGTTATGCAATTGAAAAGTTCCGTGGCCATGTTGCCCAGGTGATGCTGAATCATCAAAGTCAAAGATACTTGAGCTACCTGGGGGCGTAATGCCTGTTGCGCCTTGCGTGTAGTTATAGGGCCAGATTTCCACACGACCAAGGGCATAACTGCCATTTTTTACCGTCGGATAATTCGATGTGACGACAACATTGGAGACATTCTTTTGCAGGTTTAAAAGATTGGTGTAGTCCGGAAATTGCAGATCTGCGATGGTTGCGCCACTCCACTTATCGAAATATGCATCCGTGTAATAAAGAGTGCCTCCGATGGTCATCTCCATGCGCCATCGCACTTGGGTAAAGCTTTGACCTGCAGCAGCTGTCTGAGCAGCGCCATTACTCTCGTAGCCCGTGGAGTAGATGATGTTTTCGTTCGCATCTCGCTGGGGGCTTGTTGTTTGGTAAATCAGAGTCCAAGTTGACGCATTCGCAGAAGGGGAGGCGACCAGGCAAGTGGCAAAAGTCGCCACCACTACCGCCAACGCCCTGAGCTTCACCTCTCAATTATGGTCGATAGAGGGAGGTGCGATCCATGCCGTAAGAAATCCGTACGGGAAATATTGTCAAAATCGGCCATAGATTAGGCTGACCCAATGTCTGAGTGGGATTCACACGGTGAGCCAGCCGAAGAGGCTGACTACTGTGACGATCCGAAAGTCGATCAGCTTGTTAGGGCCTGCAATCTCCAGAAGATTTTGGGTGGAATCGCCGCAATTATCGCCGTGACTTTCTTTATCAACACCACTTTTGCCGCAAATGTCTCGCTCAACAGCGGCCAAACCAATGAATTTGGGCAAGGCGTTCTTCAGACTGTTGCCTGCTCTGCAGGGACTAATTTAACAATGACACCTGCATCAACATTTATTAATTCCTCGGGCGCGGGAGGAATGTATTTCTCATCGGCTACGGTCTCAAATATTCCCTCATCATGCAACGGTGCCGATTTTACTATTAATGCATTTGGCTCAACCGCAAGTATTCCTTTAGCTATTTTTAATGGCAATGCGACAAGCGCGGTTGTCTACGATAACGCCGGAACCTTTCAAATCGGATCGGGAATCTCTGGGGCTACCGTAACTAGCGGGTCAGGTACTTTCACAATAACTTTCACGACCCCAGTCGCATTCTCTGCGTCAATCTATAAGCTGACAATTCAGAGTGGAACGCACGCTGTATCAGAGGCCCTTGTTTTTGATAACACCACCTCTACGCCACAAGCTGGAGTTTATTTCAATAGTGGAATCACCGAAGCGGAGGAGTATCAAGGAGTTGCCGGTTCAACCATTACAAAAGTTATTGTCAATTGCATATCTGACTGCTCCGCTCTCCATGTGGATTGGGACTTCTACTCAGTCGGTGGCAGTAACCAGCCTCTCACCAGTTTGGGAGTAATGACAACGTCAAAGCAAACCGCAAGCCAGCTCACATTTACGGGTGCGATTACCGTACCTGCTGGTGGAAAGTTTTACATGGGTTGGTATTTATATTCGGGCAGTTTCACCTTGGCTCTATCGGGGAACCCTGTAAATTCCGTAGGTGGCAGTTGGTCGCAGATCGCGAATTTAACGGATTGGTACAACTTCGGTTTGGGAAATGTTCCCGCAAACCAGGAGGGCCAAAATGCTCAAGTAGTTCAGATTTATGCGCGTCCATAAATCCTAAATAGTTGTCGTGACAAGACATTTTGTATTAGAAGATTGGGTGCAGTCAGGGGCTGATGCCGCATTCACAGTTGTGGGAATTGAAGAGAAGTAGCCAAACGCGAGTACGCTCAAAATTAGTCGCGCGACTCGTGATTTCATACCCAAAGTCTAACCTCAACTAATAAGGGCTTTAAAGTGGAGAAGATTTCTCGGAGTGGGTTGTGAGGGACTCGAACCCCCGACCCAGTGATTAAGAGTCACTTGCTCTACCAACTGAGCTAACAACCCGAGATTATGAAATTGTGCCGTGCTTTTGCTTCGTGGCAGACCCTATCAGCGCAGGCGGGGGAGCGCAAAAACCCTATGGGACCACTCTGTGCGGGTATCCGCCACCCCTCACCCCACAAAACTAGCGATTGCCCGATCTGACGATCACTCCACTTGGCAGTGAACCACTAACCGACGATAAATATCCGGAGGAGCTTGGCGTCAAAGTCGCCGAAATTCGCACAGTGCCACGGACCGAAGGCTTCCAATTGCAGCTTGCCACCAAAGCCACGCTCTGGACATTTACACACCCCGGAATACGTTTCCCGTTCTGATAAAAAGTAACTTTTCCGTCACTTCCTGCAACTCCTAGATTTGCGACAATTGTTGAAGAAGTTCGGAAAGTACTATTGGTAGGCACGGAGATGGTTATCGAAGACGCACTTGGCGCAACGTTAAACCTCACTACTATTAATCCGGAACCTCCGGCGCCGCCATATCCGCCGCCATTAAATGTGGCACCACCACCTCCGCTGCCTGTATTCGCCACGGCGGCTACCCCATTAGGCACAACATCTCCACCTCTGCCACCACCACCGACTCCACCAGCGGCTCCATTTGTATTATTTCCACCACCACCACCGCCGCCAGCAATGTATCCAGAATTAGTTGCAGATACCCAACCACTTATAGAGTTCATACTCGAGCTGATCGAAGATAGCCAAGTAGCTACGGCATTTGTTCCATTACCACCCGCACCCGGAACGCCAAAGGTGGAAACATTCGCGCCGGCAGCACCAGCTCCACCACCACCGCTACCCGCCTGTGTTGCTCCAGTACCGATGGAACCACTCGCATTTCCATATCTTGTTGCAGTTCCATATGTTGATTTCACCGACGAAGCTCCGCTTTGGCCGGCATTATTTTCGCTAATTCCGCCACCGCTTCCTCCTGTGAAAACAGTGCTTTGTCCCCACGAGGTTCCCGCTCCTCCGCCGTTTGCTGCAAAAGTTGTTGAGCTTCCAACCCATGAATTGGTTCCCGAAGTAGATAGTGACCCTCCAGTATTGCCACCTGAAGTTCCACCTGATCCAACGGAAATAGAGATATTTGAAGATGGAGTTACCGAATATGACGAAGTTACGGCAACTTCACCGGCGCCCCCTCCTCCACCAAATGCGTAGGATCCGCCAGCTCCACCTCCGGCAATCACCAATAAGTCCATCGCGGTCACACCAGTTGGAACTGTAAACGCATTTGCTCCAGTAGCAGTGAATGCCACATAGCAAAGGGAACTAGATTGCACGACATAAACGCCCGAGTTTGAGGTAACGCTGATTGCGCATGATCCAGAGCCCGCAGTTGCTGCCTGAGCAACGTGAGGAGAAAACGGCATGAAAAGAAGTGCGGTGGCGAGAATTACCAAAACCCTCTTCATTATGGAAGTTTAACTGTAGGCAAAATCGAGATCAATCCCTTAGGTGTTCTGCGACATTAAATCCAAGTTAAATTGACTGGCTTAGAGCGCGTCACTTCCGCGCTCGCCGGTGCGGACTCGAACGACGGTATCGACGGGGGTAACCCAGACTTTGCCATCGCCGATGTTGCCGGTCTTGGCAGCGTTGATGATGATGTCGAGGGTGGATTCCAAATCGGCGTCATCAACGAGTACTTCGATGCGAACCTTTGGGATCAAATCAATGGTGTATTCGGCGCCGCGGTAGACCTCTTTGTGGCCTTTCTGGCGACCAAAGCCGCTCGCTTCAGAGACAGTCATACCGAGAATGCCGGCTGCTTGAAGTGCGTTCTTAATATCTTCAACACGAGGTGGTTTCACGATTGCGGTGATGAGTTTCATGACGGGCCTAACTAACGTTAAATGAGTTCGTGCTTTGTTTTGTAACGATCGTATGAAGCATTGACTTCTGCTTCGGCTGCATCGTGGCCGACCCAATCGCCGCCATGTACTTCTTTGCCTGGCTCGAGCGTCTTATAGACCTCGAAGAAGTGCTTGATTTCATCGAGTTCATAGTGGGGAACATCGGACAAATCTTGAATTGTGTTCTTGCGAATATCGCCGGCAGCAACACAGAGCAGCTTGTCATCGCCACCTTTCTCATCGGTCATGCGGAACATGCCGACAACACGGCAGCTCACTACACAGCCAGGGAATGTTGGTTCATCCAACATGACGAGGGCATCCAGTGGATCGCCATCGTTAGAGAGAGTGTTCTTTACAAAGCCGTAGTCGTGAGGGAAACGAGTCGCAGTGAAGAGCATGCGATCGAGGCGGACTTCGCCGGTGTCGTGGTTGATTTCGTATTTATTACGGCTGCCCGCGGGGATCTCAATTACTACGTCAAAGATCATTGGCTTCACAGGGGTTCCGTTCTAAGTTAGCGAGGTATTCGCGTCGATCTGAAAAAAGTGGGGTGAACGACGGGGCTCGAACCCGCGACATCTCGGACCACAACCGAGTGCTCTACCAGCTGAGCTACGTCCACCATGTGGGGCTAATAGTACGGCACATGCGCCGTGCCAGGAAAACGGATAAAAACGGATCAAAACGGATAAAAATTACGCGCAATTGGGATCGGCGGCCCCGCTATTTGATGAAAATCGCCTCGCGGTAATACTCGAGTTCATCGATCGAATCGCGGATATCGCCAAGCGCGCGGTGATTGCCCGTCTTCTTCGGGGCATTGAAATAGACGCGGGGATACCAGCGGCGGGCCAACTCCTTTATAGAGGAGACATCGATGGTGCGGTAGTGAAGGTAGGCGTTAAAGAGCGGGAGATCGCGAGCGATAAAGCCACGGTCCACATAGACCGAGTTGCCAGCGAGCGGAGACTTGCCTGCATCGGGTGCGTATTTTTGAACATATTCAAGAATGGCAGCGTCGGCTTCTTCCAAGCTCACTCCGTTTGGAATCTCGGTAATCAACCCGGAACTGGTGTGCATCTCGCGAACAAAATCATTCATGCCATCGATCTTCTCTTGGCTAGTGCGGATGACAAGGTCCACGCCCTCGCCCAAGATATTGAGTTGGGCATCGGTGACTAGGACAGCAATCTCCACCAAGGCATCGTTGACGGTGTCGAGCCCGGTCATTTCGCAGTCGACCCAGATCAGATTAGGGGAGTCATTTTTGGACATGTCCCTAGGGTAACGCGGGAGCGCGTGTGGGCCGAATGGGGCACTTTTTCACCCGTCGTTCACCTTCCGTTTACCTACCTTCCACATAGAAATTGACCCCATCCAGCAGGATCACCCCGTGAGTTCAACAATCCCAGTCGTCACTCCAGAGCGGGTAATCCCAGATCGTCGC
>CAIQXR010000162.1 GCA_903875815.1 uncultured Actinomycetes bacterium | reverse complement strand
CCGGCAACCATTGTTGTCATGGTCGCAAGTGTACGGGCTTAGCGATTAATTACTTATTTCTTGCTGAATTCCGCTGCTACTAGCTCGGCGATCTGCGCAGTGTTGAGGGCAGCGCCCTTGCGGAGATTATCGCCACAGAGGAAGAGGTCGAGCGACTTCTTATCGTCAAGACTCTGACGAACGCGACCTACCCAGGTGGGGTCAGTGCCCACGACATCAGCAGGAGTGGGGAAGATTTTGTTCTCAACATCATCGTGCAATTTCACGCCATCGGCCTTTGCCAAAACTTTCATCGCTTCTTTGCGTGAAACTTTCTTCTTGAAAGTTGCGTGCACTGCCAATGAGTGAGTGGTGAGAACGGGAACGCGAACGCATGTGGCAGAGACTTTGAGATCTTTCATTCCCAAAATTTTGCGAGACTCGTTGCGAACTTTGAGTTCTTCAGATGAGTATCCATCTTCTTTAAGTGACCCAGCCCATGGCACGACGTTCAACGCAAGTGGTGCTGGGAATGGTCCAAGGTTGGTGATGAACTGACGAGAATCTCCTGCGCTATCGCCGGCGTTTGTTCCTGCAACAGCCGAGATCTGCGCACGCAAGGTATCGATACCTTCTTGGCCAGCACCGGAAGCTGCTTGATAGGAAGAGACAACGAGTTCTTTGAGACCAAACTCCTTATTGAGTGCGCCCATGGCGACGATCATGGAGAGAGTGGTGCAGTTGGGGTTAGAGATGATTCCGCGTGGTCGCTTCTTGGCATCCTTCGGATTAACTTCTGGGACAACTAGTGGGACATCTTTATCCATACGGAATGCACCAGAGTTATCGACGACGACTGCGCCGCGAGCAGCCGCAATTGGTGCCCATTCAGCTGATACTTCGTCCGGCACATCGAACATCGCGATGTCGATGCCATCGAATGCTTCTGGAGAAAGTGCGACAACGGTGAGTTCTTCACCACGGCACCACAATTTCTTGCCTGCAGAACGAGCAGAAGCAATCAAACGGATCTCGCCATAAACATTGGGACGCTTGCTCAAGATATCGAGCATGACGGTTCCGACTGCGCCAGTAGCGCCAACAACTGCGAGTGAAGGAAGTTTCTTACTCATCGTCCGGTACCTCCATAGACAACTGCCTCTTCTCCGGTTGAGTCGAGTTCAAAAGCGGTATGCGCTGCTTTTACGCCCTTTTCGAGATCGCTCTCACGGCAGATAACAGAGATTCGAATTTCAGATGTAGAGATCATTTCGATGTTTACGCCGGCATCAGCGAGGCAAGCAAAGAAAGTCGCTGTGACACCTGGGTGAGAACGCATTCCTGCGCCCACTAGCGAAAGCTTTCCGACTTGATCGTCGTACTGGATTGATTGGAAACCAATCTCGCCTTTGATTTTGTGCAGTAGCGCTGTTGCATTTGCGCCCTCAGATTTAGGAAGTGTGAAGGAGATATCAGTCAGACCAGTTGCTGCCGCTGAAACGTTCTGCACGATCATGTCGATATTGATATCGGCATCAGCGATTGCTTGAAAGATGCGAGCTGCAATACCAGTGCGGTCGGGGACGCCGACGACAGTGATCTTTGCTTCGCTCTTATCGTGAGCAATGCCTGAGATGATTGCTTGTTCCATGGCGTCTCCTTCAGGATGGTCTTTAACCACCCAAGTACCTTCGTTATTAGAAAATGATGAGCGGACGTGAATTGGTAGGTTGTAGCGACGGGCATATTCCACGCAACGAAGGTGAAGAACTTTTGCACCAGAGGCAGCGAGTTCTAACATCTCTTCGTAAGTAACTGTCTTTAATTTGCGCGCTGCTGGAACAACGCGTGGATCGGCAGAGAAGACGCCATCGACATCGGTGTAGATCTCACAGACATCTGCATCAAGGGCTGCAGCAAGTGCTACTGCAGTTGTATCAGATCCGCCACGACCCAGTGTGGTGACATCTTTTGTATCTTGGCTAATTCCTTGGAAGCCAGCAACGATCGCAATTGCGCCTTCATTGAGTGCTTCGAGAATTCGTCCCGGTGCAACATCGATGATACGTGCGCGGCCGTGAGTAGATGTTGTAATGACGCCAGCTTGCGAACCTGTAAAGCTCTGGGCCTCGTGGCCAGTATTCCCAATTGCCATCGCAAGAAGAGCCATCGAAATTCGTTCGCCGGCAGTGAGCAACATGTCGAGTTCGCGGCCATTGGGCATTGGTGAGACTTGCTCAGCTAATTCGAGCAGTTCATCAGTGGTATCGCCCATGGCCGAGACCACGACGACGACTTGGTGGCCAGCCTTTTTGGTGGCCACGATCCGGTTGGCGACTCGCTTAAGCCCTTCGGCATCTGCGACGGATGAGCCGCCATATTTCTGAACGATTAATCCCATGGCGAAATGTTGGCAGATAATTTCCTAAATGGGGATTTTTCTCAATATGTAAGACGCCTATGCGTTTCATATATTGAGACTTTCCTGAAGAACTTTTATTGCGCCCCTAATCGAGCGTGCGACGTCCTTCAAAGGCGCGACCGAGCGTGACTTCATCGGCATATTCGAGGTCGCCGCCCACCGGCAAACCTGATGCCAAGCGAGAGATCTTGAGGCCCAGTGGCTTAATCAATCGAGCTAGATAAGTCGCAGTCGCTTCGCCCTCGAGGTTGGGGTCGGTCGCGATGATCACTTCTTGGATCTCGGTATCGCCCAGGCGCACCATCAATTCGCGGATCCGAAGGTTCTCGGGACCAATGCCATCGATGGGAGAGATCGCGCCGCCAAGGACGTGATACTTCCCGCGAAATTCGCGCGTCTTCTCAATCGCAATGACATCTTTGCTCTCTTCAACGACACAGATCGCGGCCTTCTCGCGGCGTGGATCGCGACAGATTTTGCAGAGATCTTCTTCGGTGATGTTGCCGCATTCAGCACAGAACTTCACGCGCT
>CAIQXR010000161.1 GCA_903875815.1 uncultured Actinomycetes bacterium | reverse complement strand
GTGAGCTCATCGCGGGAGCGGATTGCCTCAGTGAGGTCGTTTTGGAGTGTCTCTTTTAGTCCCATAGCGGTATCTTCTCACGTCTATGAGCTATCAACTGCGCGAAGTATCGGTGCCCGTCCTGCCCGCTGGCGCCCCGAGTATCCGCGTGCTCCATTTCTCTGATCTCCACCTCACTCCCAAGCGAAAGACCGAGATCGCTGATATCAAGAGCTTTGCCGAATTGAAGCCCGATCTCATGATCAGCACCGGGGATTTTCTCGCCGATCAAGAGGCGGTCCCCGTTGTTCTCGAAGCTCTCCATGAACTCCTCGATCTGCCTGGGCTATTCGTCTTTGGTTCCAATGATTACTACGCACCTAAGCCAAAGAATCCTTTGAAATATTTACTCAAAGATCATGGCAAGCGAATACTCGGCGAAGAGCTACCGTGGCGCGGTCTTGCAAAATCACTCACTGATTTAGGTTGGATTGATCTCAATCATCATAAGGAGATCATCGAAGTAAAGGGCATCAAGATTGAAGCTCGCGGAACTGATGATGCTCACCTGGAACGCGATGATTACGAATTAGTAAGTGGAGCACCATCCAAGAAAGTTGATCTCGCAATTGGCGTTACTCATGCGCCTTATATGCGATTGATTAATGCGATGTCGGCCGACAACTTAGATTTAATTTTTGCTGGCCATACACATGGCGGACAAGTACGTTTGCCGTGGCCCGGTGGAAGTAAAGCACTCACAACAAATTGCGATCTTCCAAATTGGCGCGCACGGGGCCTCAGTAAAGAGGAAGGCGAAGCTTGGCTTCATGTCTCCGCCGGAATGGGAACGAGTCCCTTTGCCCGTATTCGAGTGGCATCACCACCTGAAGTTTCACTTGTTACGTTAGAAGCAGCTTTCTAGTTTAAAGAAAAGACCCGGCCCCTCTTTCGAGAGAACCGGGTGGTATGGGGAAAGAGTAACACCCCAACAAGTTCATTACCAGCCATCTGGTATACCGAACCCATTGACATTCATCGGAAGTTGGGCTGAACGAATTTCGCTCTGAGTAATTTTATGCCACCAGTGCCTGCCGACTCCGAAATCTGATTCACCTTGTAGCGCTTCGTTAGTAGGGCGTGGAGTGGGGTTAAGTAAGCCGACGTGAATTTTTTGTCTTGCCATATGCAGAGGAAGTCTCAAATCGCTGTCATTCGAAATGACTATGGCCGCATCTATATTTTTATTGAATACATCAAATAATAAATGTGCGGCGATATTTACATCAGAGCCTTTTTCCTCGAAGGTACTTATCGAGGCCCTAATAAAGGGAGAAAGATAAGGCTCCTTAGACTTACTCAGATTGAATTTTCCAGCTTCACTTAATTCGAGTTCCGCCTCTATTTTTTGAGGCCTTTTGCCACCATCGACTAAGTAGCCACTTTTCACTCGAGGGACGTAATATCCGAACTCTGTTCGCATATTTGGATATTTCTCCGCAAGGGCAGATATGTAAATTTCCTGATCCTTTTGCGAGGAAGGGTTGCCATCGCGAGTTCTCATTGCTGTGCAATATACAAATTTATTGATTGACGAGTTTGTCCAACTCTGTTGATCTACTAGTCCAAGCGACAAAGCTGGAATGTCAAGCCAGCGCCAACCCGGCGTCCCTTTTCCATTTATTTTGCGGGCACCGTAATAGAGATTGAAGGCATCAACATATAACCCGATTCGATATTTTTGAGATAATCGAAGTGTTCGAATTCGCACACTTCGATTATCTCAAAAATCTAAGTTACTCGGAGTGGAGGCTACTTGCTCTTCTTAACAAGTTCGATATCGGCATCAACCATAAGTTCGGCTAGACCCTTCCAATGAGTCTTTGCCTTCCAACCGAGTTCGCGTTCAGCCTTTGATGGATCACCAATCAACGCATCTACTTCGGTAGGACGGATATATCGTGAATCAAGTTCGACATGATCCTGCCACTTAAGTCCCACGTGTGAGAAGGCAGCGTCGGCAAAGTCGCGAACGGTTGCGCCCACGCCAGTAGCAACAACAAAATCGCCAGGCTTATCTTGCTGAAGCATCAGCCACATGGACTCGACATATTCCTTGGCATAACCCCAGTCGCGCACTGCATCCATATTTCCGAGGAACAATTTTTCTTTGCTTCCCTGCGAGATGCGTGCAACTGCGCGAGTAATTTTGCGAGTGACGAATGTTTCACCGCGACGAGGTGATTCGTGGTTGAAAAGAATTCCATTGGTGGCATGAATGCCATAACCGTCGCGATAGTTAACGGTGCACCAGTAAGCCATCAATTTTGCAGCGGCATAAGGACTGCGTGGTTGGAAGAGGCTCTTCTCATTCTGTGGTGGCGGGGTAGAGCCATAGAGC
>CAIQXR010000160.1 GCA_903875815.1 uncultured Actinomycetes bacterium | reverse complement strand
GAATCTTCTTCAATGACTTTTTCTGCTAAAGCTAAGTCAGGGGTCAAGAGCGCCTTGGTGGCTTCAGACATTGCCGAGCGGACCAAAGTGGCCATGTGAAGGAGGCTCTGGCTGATGCCATCGAGCTCATCGTGGAATATGTCGCGCATCCCCGAAGTTTAACCTGCCCCATGGCCGGTGCCGCTTTCAACTGTGAACAGGTCTTAAACAAAAGGCAAAGAATTGGGTTTTAGCCCGTGAATGGCCAGATTCGGTAGGGGCAGCGACCTGGGTGATCCTACGATTAGCCCATGTCATTCCTCCGGAGAAGTGCGAGCAAGCCCGTTGCTGCGCTCTCCTTCGACGAGGAGCTGCCAGCCCTCACTTCTGAGACTTTGGATTTACTTCGCGCCTTCGATGCCGAAAGTTTGATCCTCACAGCATCGGGCAGTGTTCTCTATAGCTCAGATGGAATTCCTACTTTTAATATTGTTAAAGATCAACGTATTTTGAGTCAGCCGCTACTCGATCTGATTCGCACCGTTCGTCGCACTGGGCGCTCACAAGAAGCAACGCTAGAACTTCCACGCGGTCCAATTGGCGCTGGAACACATGACCTTTTTATTAAAGTCTCGCCGATCGGCTCTGACGGATTAATCTCCATTCTCATCTTCGACGATAGCGAAGCTCGCCGACTAGATTCGATTCGTCGAGATTTCGTCGCCAATATCTCCCACGAATTGAAGACTCCGATTGGTGCGCTCTCTATTTTGAGTGAAGCAGTTCTGGGTGCCAGTGATGATCCAGAAGCAGTCGCTCGATTTGCCAATCGAATGCAGACCGAAGCAAAGCGACTTTCTGATCTTGTGCAAGAGATTATCAATCTCTCTCGATTGCAAGACAATGATCCACTTGTCGATGGCCATAACTTCTCGATCACTGAATGCGCCCAAGAAGCGATTGATCTCTCGCGCATCAATGCTGAGACTCGCAAAATTGACATTGTCTTTGATTCTAATTGCGAAGCTCTCATTAATGGTGACCGCGATCAGATCACCATGGCCATTCATAATCTCGTTGAAAATGCGATTAATTACAGCCCAGAAGGAACCCGGGTTGCCATCACCATCCGAGATGCTGGCGAAATCTGTGAAGTATCGATCTCTGATCAAGGTATCGGAATATCCGAAAAAGATTTAGAACGCATCTTCGAACGTTTTTATCGCGTCGATCCGGCCCGCTCTCGCCTCACTGGCGGAACTGGACTCGGACTCTCGATCGTTAAACACATTGTCACTAACCACGGTGGCGATGTCTCAGTCTGGAGTAAAGAGGGCGCGGGCAGTACCTTCACCATTCGCATCCCTCATGTCGTAGAAAATCTTTCATCTCAATCCGCTGCACAACCGGAAGGCGCACACTCATGACCAAGATCCTCGCTGTCGAAGACGAAGCATCATTCTCAGATGCCTTGGCTTACTTATTAGGCCGCGAAGGCTTTGAAGTAATTGTCGCTGACTCTGGCACTGCCGCCATTGATCTTTTTGATCGACAGGGTGCAGATTTGATTCTGCTCGATCTGATGTTGCCAGGGATCTCTGGCACTGAGGTCTGCCGCCAGATTCGCTCCCGCTCTAATGTCCCCATCATCATGTTGACTGCCAAGGACTCTGAAGTCGATAAGGTCGTTGGTCTAGAGCTCGGCGCCGATGACTATGTCACCAAGCCTTATTCATCACGTGAATTGGTGGCCCGTATTCGCGCCGTCTTGCGTCGTCGCGGTGAAGATGAAGTTGCTAGCGATGGCGTTCTTTCAGCCGGCCCGGTGCGTCTAGATAATGAGCGTCATATAGTCACTATTAATAATGAAACCGTTCAATTCCCTCTCAAGGAATTCGAACTTTTGGAATTCCTAATGCGCAATTCGGGCCGCGTACTTACCCGTACTCAATTAATCGACCGAGTATGGGGCAGCGATTATTTCGGCGATACCAAGACCCTCGATGTTCACATCAAACGCCTTCGCGCCAAGATAGAACAAGACCCCGCCAATCCGGTGTATATCCAGACTGTGCGAGGCCTTGGTTATAAGTTCGAGAACTAGTTGTACTCGTAACTTTTAATGGTTACTTCTTAGCTGGTGCAGCAGGTCCCACATTCGCGTAATCGCCATCTTTTGCAACAACAAGTGCATCAAGCTTCACGGGAGCTGCTTTACCGAAAGTCACAACGACCGGAAGACGTTGACCTGCAGTTTGAGTAAGACCAGTAAATGTTGCAGAAGCATTTGCTGATGGACCCGCAAAGATCACTGGACTGTTTTGAGTAAGAGTGATGGGTGCACCTGCGATGGGGCCATTGACGCCGCCAGCTGTGATCGAAACCAAAGTATCGGGATCTGTACCTTCATTAATAATTGTTCCCACAAGTACGCCAGAGCCATCGCCCTGTGCAACAACAAGAAGATCGCGAATAACAAGTGAACTGGATTGTCCTTCGACGCCATCAGTTACTTGCTTGATGTTTCGCGTAGGGGCATCTGGGCCAGAGGCACCGCAACTTGTCAAGAGAAATAGTGAAGAAATAACGGCCAAAGTAGGCAAGAAATAAGGCTTTTGTCGGTTTTTTGATGGCATGGATGAATGGTATCCTTAGCGTCTACCGAAAGGCCACATTGATGTCATTTAAGGTCGGCGAAACCGTTGTATATCCCCATCACGGTGCGGCTCTCATCGAAGCGATTGAGACCCGGACAATCAAGGGCGAAGAGAAGATCTACCTAGTCCTGAATGTGAAGCAAGGGGACCTCACCGTCCGCGTTCCAGCAGAAAATGTTGATCTTGTAGGCGTCCGCGATGTCGTTGACTCCGCAGGCCTCGATCGCGTCTTCAATGTCCTTCGTCAGCCATATACCGAAGAGCCCACTAACTGGTCTCGTCGCTATAAGGCCAATGTCGAAAAGCTCGCCTCAGGCGATGTCATCAAGGTTGCCGAAGTCGTTCGCGATCTCTATCGCCGCGATCTCGATCGTGGTCTATCCGCTGGTGAGAAGCGCATGCTCTCTAAGGCGAAGCAGATTCTCGTATCCGAACTTGCTCTCGCTGAGCGCACCGATGAGGCTGCTGCCGGCATCATGCTCGATGAGGTTCTCGCTTCCTAATCGGTTCTCCTATGAACCATTTTCTTCCGCGACACCCAGTAACAGTAATTATCCCTGCCGCAGGTAGCGGTGAGCGTCTTGGTGCACAACTGCCCAAGGCGCTCGTTCCATTAGT
>CAIQXR010000159.1 GCA_903875815.1 uncultured Actinomycetes bacterium | reverse complement strand
GCGCCTACGATGCAATTGGTGGCCATGAAAGCATTAAAGGTGAAGTTCTCGATGATTTGCAATTGGCTCGCACATTAGTCGGTGCCGGCTTTATCGGCGGGGTCGCTGATGGCAGCGGGGTCGCTTCATGCCGAATGTATAACTCGTATTCCGAACTCGTCGATGGTTACACCAAATCACTCTGGAAAGCTTTTGGCGGCCCGCTGGGAAGTATTGCTACGGCAGCAATTCTCTTTCTTATTGGTCCCTGGCCAATATTCCAACTATTGGCGGGTAATAGTTACGCCGCTTTATATTTGGCTGCCATCATCCTCTCACGCGTCATCACAGCAAAGCGCGTCCGCTCACCGCTCTGGGAAGCAATTTTGCATCCGATCGGTATTACTTTTCTGCTCTATCTGATCACATTGTCGTGGATTCGTAAATCACGAGGTGGGCTGATCTGGAAAGGCCGAACTCTCGCATGAAGAAAATTATTGTCATCGGGGCAGGCATGGGTGGTCTAGCCGCTGCAGCGCGCCTTGCCAAAGCTGGCCATGAGGTGGAAATCTTTGAGGCATCAGATCAGACTGGTGGCAAGTGTCGTACCGAATGGATCGGTGATTACGCATTCGACACTGGCCCATCGCTGCTCACCCTCCCCGCTGTCTATCGCGACCTCTTTATCAAGACCGGCAAGCGCATCGAACACGTACTTAAAGTAAATCCCGTAGACCCAGCCTTTGACTATCACTTTGCTGATGGTGCGCAAGTGAAATTTGCCAATCTCTCGATCAAGAAGATCTGCGAAGAGATTGATCAAAAATTTGGTAAGGCTGCCGGCGATCAATGGCATCACTTAATGCAGCGCGCGGAGAAGATGTGGGATGTCTCCCGTGGACCCTTCTTGGAGTCGGAGCTACCTTCTCTTGGTTCACTCCTGCGAGGTAAGAGCGCGATCGCAAATTTGCGAACAATTGCGCCACTGACTTCGCTTCGGCGTTACACCGCCAAATACACCAGTGAGAAACATCTGGCTCAGATTATTGATCGCTACGCCACTTACACGGGCTCAGATCCTCGCAAAGTCCCCGGAGTGCTTCTCACTATTGCCTTTATGGAGAGCACATTCGGGGCTTGGCATATCGAAGGTGGGATTGGCCAACTAGCAAAAGCGCTCGATCAACGTGTTCGCGATCTCGGAGCAACGATTCATCTTAATTCTGAGGTTACTTCCATTTCTCATGATGGCCATCGTGCGACGGGAATTCTCACCAAAGATGGAGTTCACCACTCGGCAGATATTGTGATCGCTAATGCTGACGCCGAGCATGTTTATCACACGCTTCTTCCCTCTGATCTTAAAGTAGTGAAATCCGAGCGGAAGAAATTGCAGCGCGCCGAGAAATCTCTTGCCGGCTTCTCTCTCCTGTTGGGACTCGATAACTCCAAAATTATCGGTGAGGTTCCGCACCTGGAGCACCACACTGTCTATTTCCCTCAAGATTACGACAACGAATTTGACGAGATTTTTACCAAGAAAATTCCCGTCACCGATCCCACGATCTATATCTGCGCGCCGCATGATGCCACGATGGTCAAGGGCGAGAAGAAGGAAGCGTGGTTTGTTCTGGTCAATGCACCACGACATGAGCCAGGCACAGGGTATGACTGGAGCGTTGGCGCCGCCGAGTATGCCCAGAAAATTATCGCCAAGCTCGATGCGTTGGGCTTGCGCGTATCAGAACGTCTGGATTTGATGGAGATTCGCACTCCCCTTGATTTACAGAATTCTGTCATGGCACCAGGCGGCTCGATTTATGGAACTTCCAGCAACTCCGCTCGATCAGCCTTTTTGCGCGCTTCAAATCGCTCTCCGTTGAAGAATCTCTATTGCGTGGGTGGCTCTGCTCACCCGGGTGGCGGGTTGCCGCTGGTAGCGATGAGCGCCGAATTGGTTAGTGAAGCGATAGCCGCCGATAAGTAGCGCGTGCTACTTGCACCAATGAAAGTAATTGCATGACCAGCCAGAGTCCGGCAATAGCAGTGATGAAGTGAATATCCAATTGATAAGAAATTAGCGCAATAACAAATAAGGATGCACGCACCGGGCGTTCTGCAATCGTGACTACGCCAATTTCCCGTACTCCCAATCCGCCAGCTCGAGCGCGCAAGTACTCCTGCGCGTTAGCAACTCCCCAGGCTGCGCCAACGACAGCAAGTGGCGCACCAATCTGGATGAAGGCGACGAGCCAAGCAAATTCACTGGTTCGGTCGGAGACGGAATCGATAATGGCCCCTCGATCGGATGTGCGATTTCCAACAATTGCTAACGAACCATCGAGACCATCGCCAATCAGGGATAGCGTTAAGAGCGCGATCGCCCAAGGTGTGTGCGCCGTAGGAATGGTAAGAATTCCAGCAATAACACCGAGCGATGTGAGCAGGTTGGGAGAGATATGGAGCGCATGCAAAGTTCGAGCTATTCGAAATGAAATCCAGAGCCAGCCTTTAACGATCCCTGAAATCTCAGCCCCGCCATGTAGATCACTCCATTGCGCCCTGAATTCTTGCTCAGTCATCGCTTCTGTAATCCCAGATTTTCTGCAATATCAACGGTCGCATGCGAAGCATTCATGGTGTAGAAATGTAGCCCTGGCACACCCGCAGCAATCAATTCTTCACAGAGCTTGGTGGCAAGTTCGACACCCAACTTCTTCACATCATCCGGGTTCTCTGCAACGGCGTTAAATTTCGCCACCATTTCTCCCGGCAGATCCACACCGCTGAGCTCTGACATTCGGTGGAGTTGCTTCACATTCGTAACCGGCAGAATTCCCGCGATGATTGGCAGGCTAGATCCACGGGCAGAAAGTTTGTCTCGTAGCGCAACCCAATGACTGGCTTCAAAGAAAAATTGCGTAGTCGCAAATGTCGCGCCCAACTCTTCTTTGCGAAGGAGAACTTCGATATCGCGCGCAAAGTCACCGCTACTTGCGGGATGGCCGTCAGGAAATGCTGCAACTCCTACCGTGAAGCCGCCATGTGCAATGGCAAGTTCAACTAATTGATCCGCGTGATCAAAGCCACCAGGCGTTGTCTGCCACGGCGCAGAAGGTCCGCCGGTGGGATCTCCGCGAAGCGCCAAAATACTTGAGATGCCGGCCGCTTGATATTGATCCAAAATCTGTATGAGCTCTTCGCGAGTCGAGCCCACACATGTGAGGTGGGCGACAGTACTAATGCCGGTGTGATCGGTGATCTCTTTAGTGATGCGAACTGTGCGGTCTCGTGTTCCGCCACCTGCGCCGTAGGTCACAGAAATGAAATCGGGGCGAAGGTGCGAGAGTTCGGCCATCGCCGCCCATAGCCGCTCCTCACCTGCCTCATCCTTGGGAGGGAAGAACTCCACGGAGAAGGTCGGGAGAGGTGTCGTTGCCATAGCGATGCAGGCTACCCTTCTCTCGTGCCATCTGCCGAGTATTTAACGCTCAAAGAGTTACGAGCCGCGACAAATGCTGCCCTCGAAGAGTTCAGTCTAGATGAAGGCAAGGCCCTTCGAGCTATTGGATCTGAACTTGAACCGGTCGCTGACGCGATGCATCGATTCATTCTTGATAGCGGCAAACGCCTACGCCCCATCTTCGCCTTAGTGGGATATTTGGGAAGCGGAGCTGAGTTAACTTCTTCTATCACGCAGGCTGCTGCATCACTTGAATTGGTTCATGTCTGCGCTTTGATGCATGACGATGTGATGGATGCTTCTGATACTCGGCGCGGTGCGCCTTCAGTACATCGCGCTTTTGAAGCAATGCACCGCGATCGTGGCCTTGCAGGTAGCGATGAGCAGTTTGGAATTTCGGCGGCAATTCTTTTGGGCGATCTGGCACTTATCTGGTCAGCCAAGATGCTCCACATTGCCGGGCTCGAGACTTCGACACTCCTTCGCGCACAAAATGTTTACGATGAAATGCGGATTGAATTAATGGCTGGACAGTACCTCGATGTATACGAGCAAGTATTGGGCAGCGAAAGCGTGGAGCGTTCTCTCAAAGTTGCTCGATATAAATCAGGTAAATACACCATTGAACGTCCCCTCCATTTTGGTGCGGCATTAGGTTCTGCCAATCCCCAACCACTGATGGAGATCTATTCGCATTACGGATTGCCGCTGGGCGAAGCCTTCCAATTGCGCGACGATGTCTTGGGCGTATTCGGAGATCCCGCCGAAACCGGCAAGCCGGCTGGCGATGATCTTCGCGAGGGCAAGCGCACTGTATTGCTCGCAAAGACCATGGAGCGGGTCTCTCCTGCCGAACGAAAAACTTTAGAAGCAATTCTGGGCACGCCCGCGCTCTCTCCCGATCAAGTGGAGAGCGCTCGAGCAATCATTCGCAACACTGGCGCGCTCGACGAATTAGAAGAACTCATCTCCACCTTGACTCACCAAGCGCTAGCCGCACTCGATACACCGCTACTTGCACCGCAGGCAGCGGAAGCACTCCGTGAATTAACTTCGATCGTTACCCAAAGGAATACTTAATGAAAAAAGTAACTGGCCCAACTGACCATGTAGTTATTGTTGGCGCAGGATTGGGTGGACTCTCAGCAGCGCTCCGTCTTGCTGGTGCAGGTCGCAAAGTAACGATCGTCGAGCGCGAACTCGTTCCTGGCGGGCGAAATGGTTTGCTGAACAAAGATGGCTATGCCTTTGATACCGGCCCCACAGTTTTAACCATGCCGGATCTCATTCAAGATGCGCTTTCGTGCGTGGGGGAAAAGTTAGAAGATTGGCTAGAACTACTTCCACTCAAGCCGCTCTATCGCGCTTTTTATCATGATGGATCGACGCTGGATGTTCATGCAGAGACTGGTCGTATGCAGGAAGAGATTCGCAATGTTATTGGCGCCGATGAGGCCGCCGGCTATGCCAAGTACGTCGACTTTGTTACTAAGTTATATAAGTATGAGATGAATGACTTCATCGATCGTAATATTGATTCTCCTCTCAACTTATTGACTCCGAATTTGGCGAAATTGATTGCGATCGGCGGCTTCAAGCGATTGGCCCCCAAAGTCAATGAATTCCTCAAAGATCCGCGCACTCAGAAGGTCTACTCCTTCCAAGCGATGTATGCCGGCGTCAGCCCACAACAAGCACTCGCCATCTATGCCGTCATTGCTTATATGGATTCAGTCAACGGCGTCTTCTTCCCTAAGGGCGGCATGCATGCCCTTCCTCGCGCTCTCGCTGGGGCTGCAGAAAAGCATGGTGTGAAATTTATTTACGGCAGCTCTGTCACTACCGTGGAACATTCCGGCGGTCGCGCCAAGGCAGTTATTACCGATAAGGGCGAGCGAATTGAATGCGATGCCCTCATTCTCAATCCCGATCTCCCGGTCGCGTATCGCGAACTCTTGGGCTATACCCCACCAACAGTAAAGCGATTGAAGTACTCCCCTTCCTGCGTCACGCTCTTAGTGGGATCGACAAAATCCTACGATCGACTCGCCCATCACAATATTCACTTCGGAAAGTCATGGGATGGCGTCTTCGACGAATTAATCAAAAAGAAGACGTTGATGACCGATCCCAGCTTGCTCGTCACTGTTCCATCGCATGACGATAAGTCTTTGGCGCCAGCAGGAAAGAATTCCTATTACATCCTCTTCCCTACCCCAAACCTCACTGCTGATATTGATTGGAAGGTTGAAGGTTCGCGCTATCGCGACCAGATGCTGCGCACTATGGAAGAGCGTGGCTATGACGGTTTCATTGATTCTGTCGAAGTAGAGCACATGACAACACCACTTGATTGGCAGGAACAAGGCATGGAGGCTGGTGCACCATTTGCCAGCGCGCACACCTTCTTCCAGACTGGCCCGTTCCGCCCACGCAATATGGCCAAGGGGTTTGAGAATGTGGTCTTCGCAGGGTCCGGGACTCAACCAGGTGTTGGAGTTCCAATGGTTCTTATCTCAGGCAGATTGGCAGCCGAGCGAATTGTTGGTCAAGTTAAATAGGGTAAAGCCCTAAATAAGTACGGAGATAGTCTTTCCCGGAAAGGCTGTCGAAAAGTTTGCTTGGCCTGATAGCCCAGCGATCTCCATCAACACCACGGCGCCGCTTAACGTTCCACCGCATCGCTCAATTAATTTTGCCGTTGCAATGAGCGTGCCACCAGTAGCAAGAACATCGTCGACCATAAGTACGCGAGCTCCTGGCGCGATTGCATCTTCGTGGATCTGCAACGTGCTGGAGCCATATTCCAAAGCGTATGACTCGGAATGACTCGCGTATGGCAACTTTCCGCTTTTGCGAATCGGGACGAAGCCAACTCCACACTTGGCCGCCATTGCGGCGCCAAAGATGAATCCGCGGGCTTCCACTCCTGCAATCAAATCGAACTCGCCAGCTATCTCAATCAAACCATCAACTGCAGCGGAGAAGGCGCTTGCATCACCAAGCACGGGCGTAAT
>CAIQXR010000158.1 GCA_903875815.1 uncultured Actinomycetes bacterium | reverse complement strand
GTAGTAGCTGCAACTGACGGACCAATGCCTCAGACCAAGGAGCACGTTCTCCTTGCTCGCCAGGTTGGCGTTCCTTCAATCGTTGTTGCTCTTAACAAGTCTGACATGGTTGATGACGAAGAAATTCTTGAGCTCGTTGAGATGGAAGTTCGTGAACTTCTTTCTAAGTACGAGTTCCCAGGCGATGACACACCTATCGTCCGCATCTCAGCTCTTAAGGCACTCGAAGGAGATGCTAAGTGGGTTGAGTCAATCATGAACTTGATGGGTGAAGTCGATCGCTTCATTCCACAGCCAGCTCGTGAAATCGATAAGCCATTCCTTATGCCAGTTGAAGACGTTTTCACCATCACAGGTCGTGGAACCGTTGTCACCGGTCGTATCGAGCGCGGTATCGTCAAGGTCAACGAAGAAGTTGAAATCGTTGGTATCCGTCCAGATTCACAGAAGACCACCGTTACCGGTGTTGAAATGTTCCGCAAGCTTCTTGACGAAGGTCAGGCTGGCGAGAACGTTGGTCTCCTACTTCGTGGAACAAAGCGTGAAGATGTTGAGCGCGGCCAGGTTGTTGTTAAGCCAGGTTCAATCACACCTCACACTGACTTCGAAGCAAATGCTTACATCCTTTCAAAGGATGAAGGCGGACGCCACACACCATTCTTCAATAACTACCGTCCACAGTTCTACTTCCGTACAACTGACGTAACAGGCATCGTAACTCTTCCATCAGGAACAGAGATGGTTATGCCTGGCGATAACACTGAAATGACCGTTGCGTTGATTCAGCCAATCGCTATGGAAGATGGTCTTCGCTTCGCAATCCGCGAAGGTGGCCGCACAGTAGGTGCTGGTCGCGTTACCAAGATCATCAAGTAGTACAACTAGCTGTAAATATTGAGTGGCTCGAAAGAGCCACTCAATAAGCAAGAAAATTAACCCGAAGATTTATTAAAAAGCAGTAAAGATAAAAAGGAGAAGCACATGGCGGGACAAAAGATCCGCATACGGCTTAAGGCTTACGATCACGAAGTGATCGACACCTCTGCTAAGAAGATCGTAGAGACAGTCGAGCGCACTGGTGCAACCGTTGCAGGCCCTGTTCCGTTGCCAACAGAGAAGAACACATTTTGTGTTATTCGCTCTCCTCACAAGTACAAGGACAGCCGCGAACATTTCGAGATGCGCACACATAAGCGCCTCATCGACATCATCGACCCAACTCCTAAGACAGTTGACTCCTTGATGCGTCTCGACCTTCCCGCTGGCGTCGACATTGAGATTAAGCTCTAGGGGATCTGACAGATGACAACTACTCAATCACAAGGCGCTGCCGTCAAGGGCATCCTCGGCAAGAAGTTGGGCATGACCCAGGTCTTCGATTCCAACAACAAGATTGTTCCTGTAACAGTTATTGAAGCAGGTCCATGCGTTGTTACCCAGATTCGCACACCAGAAGTTGATGGCTACTCAGCTGTTCAGCTCGCATTTGGTGCTGTAGATCCTCGCAAGGTCACCAAGCCTGAGGCTGGTCACTTTGCTAAGGCTGGCGTAACACCACGCACTGAAGTTGCTGAACTTCGCACCTCTTCTGCTGCGCAGTACTCAGTCGGACAAGAACTCCGCGCTGATGTATTTGCTGCTGGCGAACTCGTCGATGCAACCGGAACTTCAAAGGGTAAGGGCCACGCCGGCGTTATGAAGCGTCACGGCTTCGGCGGTATCGGAGCTTCTCACGGTGTAGACCGTAAGCACCGTATGCCTGGTTCGATCGGTAACCGTACAACCCCAGGTCGCGTCTTCAAGGGCAAGCGCATGTCAGGTCACATGGGCGTTGACACTGTTACAACACAGAATCTTCTCGTTCACTCAGTTGATGCCGAGAAATCAATCATTCTCATCAAGGGCGCAGTTCCTGGTCCTAAGGGTGCAATCATCTTTGTTCGCTCTGCTGCGAAGAAGGCTGTATCTGAGACAGTATCTGAAAGCAAGGGTGCATAACCATGGCATTGAAAGTTGATATCAAGAGCGCAGAAGGCAAAGTCACCGGAAGCATTGATCTTCCTGGCGAAATCTTTGATGCGCAAGCCAACATCCCACTAATCCACCAGGTCGTCGTTGCACAGCTCGCTGCTGCTCGCGCTGGTACAGCAAAGGCTAAGACCCGCGCTGAAGTTAGCGGTTCTGGTAAGAAGCCTTTCAAGCAGAAGGGAACCGGTCGCGCTCGTCAGGGCTCTGTCCGTGCTCCACTTCAGCGTCACGGTGGTGTCTCACATGGTCCAGTACCTCGTAAGTATGACCAGCGCACACCAAAGAAGATGATTGCAGCAGCACTTCGCGGCGTTCTCTCAGATCGCCAGCGCGAAGATCGCATCCACTGCGTCTCCTCCATCGTTGATGCCCCAACAACAAAGGGTGCAATCAGCGCAGTCCGTCAGTTCTCAGATCGCAAGAACGTTCTCGTTGTTCTTGCTCGCTCTGAAGACACAGCATGGCGTTCACTTCGCAATGCCGAGAACATGCACTTGATCGTTAACGATCAGCTCAATGCATATGACATCTTGGTGAGCGATGACGTAGTTTTCTCAGAGACAGCTCTCCGCGAATTTATCGCCGGTCCTGCTGCTTCTCTAAAGAAGGGTGCAACAGCAGTTGCACGCGAGAGTGAAGTAGAGGTATCAGCATGAAAGACCATCGCGACGTCTTGCTAGCACCTGTTGTGTCAGAGAAGTCTTACGGACTCCTCGATCAGAACAAGTACACATTCCTTGTTGCTCCAACTGCCAATAAGACAGAGATCAAGATCGCTGTTGAAAAGGTATTTGGCGTGAAGGTACTTAGCGTCAACACATTGAACCGTGAGGGTAAGCGCAAGCGCACCCGCGTCGGTTTCGGTAAGCGCAACGACACCAAGCGTGCCATCGTGCACGTTGCTGCCGGCGACCGCATCGATATTTTCGGAGGACCTGTCTCCTAAGGGAGCGGGTACTTTGAGAAGGAATACGGAGATATAAATGGCACTACGTAAGCTCAAGCCGACCACACCAGGTCAGCGCGGCGCCAGCGTCCCAGATTTTGCTGAGATCACTCGCACAACTCCTGAGAAGTCATTGGTTCGTCCACTGCACTCCAAGGGCGGTCGTAACGCGACTGGTCGCATCACAGTTCGCCACCAAGGCGGCGGTCATAAGCGCGCATACCGCGTCATTGACTTCACACGTAACGATAAAGATGGCATCCCAGCAAAGGTTGCCCATATCGAATACGACCCAAACCGCACAGCTCGTATTGCACTCTTGCACTACGCAGATGGCGAGAAGCGTTACATCATCGCACCCAACAAGCTCAACCAGGGCGATCGCATTGAAAATGGTCCATCTGCAGATATCAAGCCTGGCAATAACTTGCCACTGCGCAATATCCCAGTAGGTACCGTCGTTCACGCAATCGAACTACGTCCAGGTGGAGGAGCGAAGATCGCTCGTTCAGCTGGCGCATCAGTTCAGCTCGTTGCTAAGGAAGGCGCATACGCACAACTCCGTATGCCTTCTGGCGAAATTCGTAACGTTGATGTTCGCTGCCGCGCCACCGTTGGTGAAGTCGGTAACGCAGAACAATCCAACATTAACTACGGAAAGGCTGGCCGTAAGCGCTGGCTCGGCGTTCGCCCAACTGTCCGTGGTGTTGTTATGAACCCAGTTGACCACCCACACGGTGGTGGTGAAGGTAAGACTTCTGGAGGCCGTCACCCGGTTTCTCCATGGGGTAAGCCTGAAGGTCGTACTCGCAAGAAAAAGGCGAGCGATTCCATGATTGTCCGTCGTCGCAAGTCGAACAAGAAGCGTTAAGGAGCCGACTGCAAATGCCACGTAGTTTAAAAAAGGGTCCATTCGTGGACGGTCACCTCATCAAGAAGGTCGACGCTCAGAACGAAGCGAATACCAAGAATGTCATCAAGACTTGGTCGCGACGTTCAATGATCGTTCCTTCAATGATCGGTCACACCATCGCTGTTCATGACGGCCGCAAGCATGTTCCAGTATTTATCACCGAGGCAATGATCGGGCACAAGCTCGGCGAGTTTTCACCAACTCGTACATTCCGCGGTCACGTTAAGGACGATCGGAGAGCATCTCGTGGCTAAGTTACCTAACCAAGACACAGCTCTTGTTGCACGTGCCTCACTTCAGAGCACACGTACAACTCCTCAGAAGGCGCGTCGCGTCGTCAACTTGATCCGTGGCGAGCGTGCAGATGTTGCACTATCGACACTCAAGTTCTCTAATCAAGAAGTTGGTTCAGAGATCTTCACTCTTCTTAACTCAGCTGTCGCTAACGCAAAGCAGAAGAACCCATCACTTCGTGATGCTTCTGAGCTCTTCGTTGCAGAAGCTACCGTTGACGAAGGCTTCACCTTGAAGCGCTTCCGTCCACGTGCGCAGGGTCGCGGTTTCCGCATCAACAAGCGCACCTCAACAATTACTGTTGTTGTCTCTGATGACGTGAACTACCGGTCACACGGTCCACGTAAGAAGAGCGCACACTCAACATCAGTGAAGCTCGAAAAGCCAGCGGCTAAGAAGTCTGCTGCTGCATCAGAAGGGAAGGCCGAATAAATGGGTCAAAAAGTAAATCCACACGGCTTTCGCCTTGGAATCACCACCGAGTTCAAATCTCGTTGGTATGCAGAGAAGCTTTACAAGGATTATGTAAAAGAAGATATCGAGATCCGTCGCCTAATGAACAAGGGCATGGAGCGCGCTGGTGTATCTCGCATTGAGATCGAGCGTACTCGTGAGCGCGTTCGCGTAGATCTTCACACTGCTCGTCCAGGAATTGTTATCGGACGTCGTGGCATGGAAGCAGACCGCATCCGCCTCGATCTCGAGAAGCTCACCGGCAAGCAGGTTCAGCTCAATATTCTCGAAGTGAAGAACCCAGAGATCGACGCACAGCTCGTCGCACAGGGAATCGCAGAGCAGCTCGCTGCACGTGTCTCTTTCCGTCGCGCAATGCGTAAGTCAATGCAGACAGCTCTTAAGGCTGGCGCACAGGGTATCCGCGTACAGTGCGGTGGACGTCTCGGCGGAGCAGAAATGTCTCGCTCAGAGTTCTATCGTGAAGGTCGCGTACCTCTTCACACACTTCGTGCCGATATCGATTACGGCTTCTACGAGGCTCACACCACCTTCGGTCGTCTAGGCGTAAAGGTCTGGATCTACAAGGGTGAAGTTATCGAGTCCCGTGCAGAGCGCGCAGCAGCAGCACTTGCCGCAGCACGCGCACCAAAGCCAACTCAGAATCGCGGACCTCGCGCTCCTCGTGCACCACGTGGTGAAGTAACAACTTCTCATGTTGCACCAGCAGTCGATGCACCTGCGACTGAAGCGCCAGTTGTAGAAGGAGGAGCTAACTAATGTTAATTCCACGTCGCGTTAAGCACCGTAAGCAGCACCACCCAGATCGTGGTGGCAAGTCAAAGGGCGGAACAACAGTGGCCTTCGGCGACTTCGGTATCCAAGCTCTTGAGCCTGCATACGTCACCAACCGTCAGATTGAAGCTGCACGTATTGCTATGACTCGTCATATCAAGCGTGGTGGAAAGGTGTGGATCAATATTTATCCAGATCGTCCACTTACCAAGAAGCCTGCGGAAACACGTATGGGTTCCGGTAAGGGTTCACCTGAGTGGTGGATTGCCAACGTTAAGCCTGGTCGTGTGATGTTCGAAGTTTCTGGCGTTAGCGAAGAGCTAGCCACCGAAGCTATGACACGTGCGATTCACAAGCTTCCAATGAAGTGTCGAGTAGTTAAGCGTGAGGAGTTCTAATGGCTGATGTATTAACTGCTGAGTCGCTTCGCGCGCTCTCCACAGATGAATTGGCAATCAAATTGCGTGAGGCTAAGGAAGAACTTTTCAACCTTCGCTTCCAGGCAGCTACCGGCCAACTAGAAAGCCACGGTCGTTTGACCGCGGTTCGTAAAGAGATCGCTCGTATTTACACAATCTTGCGTGAACGTGAATTGGGAATTGGAGGTGCGGCATGACCTCGAATAACTCTGAAGAGACTCGCGGATTCCGCAAGACTCGTGAAGGCATCGTAACCAGCGACAAGATGGATAAGACCGTCACCGTCGTTATCCAGGATCGCGTTAAGCACGGTCTTTACTCCAAGGTTATGACCCGCTCACACAAGCTCAAGGCACATGACGAGAAGAACGAAGCCGGAATTGGCGATCGCGTCCTCCTTATGGAGACACGTCCGCTATCTGCTACCAAGCGCTGGCGCGTTGTTCAGATCATCGAGAAGGCTAAGTAAGGGACTGGTGAATTAAAAAATGATTCAACAAGAATCGCGACTTCGCGTCGCTGATAACACAGGCGCAAAGGAACTCCTTTGTATCCGTGTTCTCGGTGGTTCCAAGCGTCGCTATGCCGGCATCGGTGATGTCATCGTCTGCACCGTAAAGGATGCAATCCCTGGCGGAACAGTGAAGAAGGGTGAAGTCGTTAAGGCTGTCATCGTTCGCACCGTCAAGGAGAACCGTCGCCCTGATGGTTCCTACATTAAGTTTGATGAGAACGCAGCTGTCATCCTCAAAGCGGATGGCGAGCCACGCGGTACTCGCATCTTCGGACCAGTTGCTCGCGAACTTCGCGACAAGAAGTTCATGAAGATCATTTCGCTAGCGCCGGAGGTGCTCTAACCCATGTCACAGATTAAAAAGGGCGACACCGTCCTCGTTATCGCCGGAAAAGATAAAGGCGTAACAGGCAAGGTGCTCCAGGTAAATAAGGATGATCAGCGTCTGATCGTTGAAGGTGTTGCTCGCGTTAAGAAGCACACCCAAGAGACAACCAGCGAGCGCGGCGTCAAAGTCGGCGGAATCCTCACCATGGAATCTTCGATCCACATCTCAAACGTGATGTTGGTTGATGGCGATGGCAAGGCAACACGTCTTGGCTCACGCAAGGATGAGAATGGCAAGAATGTTCGCATCTCTCGCCGCTCCGGAAAGGACATCTAATAATGTCTACAACCACAAGCCCACGCCTCAAGGCGCGCTACCGTTCTGAGATTGCACCTGCACTCAAGACAAAGTTTGCATACCCCAACGTTATGCAGATCCCTACCTTGGTTAAGGTTGTTGTGAATATGGGTGTTGGCGAAGCAGCTCGCGACTCCAAGCTCATCGAAGGTGCGATCCGCGATCTCACCATCATCACCGGCCAAAAGCCTCAGGTCACCAAGTCTCGTAAGTCAATTGCTCAGTTCAAGTTGCGTGAAGGTATGCCAATTGGCGCTCACGTCACACTTCGCAATGACCGTATGTGGGAATTCACCGATCGCTTACTCAGCATCGCTCTTCCACGTATCCGTGACTTCCGCGGTCTCTCACCAAAGCAGTTCGATGGCAACGGTAACTACACCTTCGGTCTTACCGAGCAGGTTGTATTCCCTGAAATCGAGCAGGACAAGGTTGATCGTCAGCGCGGTATGGATATCACTTTTGTAACCACAGCTAAGAACGATGAAGAGGGCCGCGAGTTGCTGAAGCAACTTGGATTCCCCTTCAAGGAAGCATAAGAGGAGGCGAGAAATGGCAAAGACATCACTCAAGGTTCGCGCAGCTCGCAAGCCTAAGTTCAAAGTTCGTGGCTACACACGCTGCCAGCGTTGTGGTCGTCCACACTCTGTCTATCAGAAGTTCGGCATCTGCCGTATCTGCTTCCGAGAGATGGCACACCGTGGTGAACTACCTGGCATCACAAAAGCTTCTTGGTAATCGTCAACCGACAATTACTTTCCACTAGCACCACCAAAAATAACTACGTGACAGGTCCAGAAAAAGTTCTGGAAACCGGCTCGAGAAAGGCCAAAGGCCAAGAATGACAATGACAGATCCGATCGCAGACATGCTTGCACGTCTGCGCAACGCGAACTCTGCCTACCATGACACGGTTTCCATGCCGTCGTCATCGGTCAAGGTTCGTATTGCAGAAATCCTCAAGCAAGAGGGTTACATCGCTGGATTCAAGGTTGAGAACAATGCAACCGGTTTCGGCAAGACACTCACCATCGATTTGAAGTTCGGCGCAGATCGCCAGCGTTCAATCGCAGGTCTTCGTCGTGTCTCCAAGCCAGGACTTCGCGTTTACGCAAAGTCGACTGCGCTTCCTAAGGTTTTGGGTGGCCTCGGCGTCGCCATCATCTCTACCTCATCCGGTCTCTTGACCGATAAGGCAGCTAACAAGCAAGGTGTAGGCGGAGAAGTTCTCGCCTACGTATGGTGATGTAAATGTCACGTATCGGTAGAAACCCCATCGCGATTCCATCAGGAGTCGAAATCACTATTGCTGGTCAGAATGTTGCAGTGAAGGGCCCTAAGGGTTCACTCTCACTCGATCTTCGTGCACCAATCACCGTGAAGAAGGAAGCTGAGCAGATTCTCGTCACACGACCAGATGATTCACGCGAAGCTCGTTCACTCCACGGCCTCTCACGCACCCTCGTTGCTAACCTCATCGAAGGCGTCGTTAACGGTTACCAGAAGTCGATCACCATCGTTGGTGTCGGTTACCGCGTAGCTGAAAAGGGCAAGGATCTTGAATTCCAGCTCGGATACAGCCACAACATTCTCTTCCCAGCCCCTGAAGGAATCACCTTCAAGGTTGAGTCGCCAACTCGCTTCCACGTTCAGGGAATCGATAAGCAGCTCGTCGGTGAGACCGTTGCAAAGATCCAGAAGCTTCGTAAGTCTGACCCATACAAGGGCAAGGGACTTCACTTAGATGGACAACGCATCCGTCGTAAGCAAGGAAAGACAGGTAAGAAGTAATGGCTATCGGTGTAAAGGTCTCTAAGGGCTCCTCACAGAAGGCACGCGCCCGTCGCCACTTCCGTGTTCGCAAGAAGGTCGTCGGTACAACCGCTCGTCCACGTCTTGTCGTATCACGTTCAACTCGTCACCTCTTCGTCCAGATTGTTGATGATTCCATCGGTCAGACTTTGGTTTCAGCAAGCACCATGGAAGATGCACTCCGCAAGGATTCTTCAAGCGATAAGAGCGCAAAGGCTCGCATCGTGGGCAAGGCCATCGCAGAGCGTGCGACTGCAAAAGGAATTTCTACAGTGGTCTTCGACCGCGCAGGAAATAAGTACACCGGCCGTATCGCAGCACTTGCTGATGCAGCTCGCGAGAGTGGATTGGACTTCTAATGGCAACTACTCCTAATACTTCATCAGCTCCATCACGTGATGGCGGCCAGGGTGGTAAGGGCGGCAACGATCGCCGCGAACGTCGCGGTCGCGATGGCGCACCTGAGAAAGAGAAGTCTCCATACACCGAGCGCGTAGTTTTCATTAACCGCGTATCGAAGGTTGTTAAGGGTGGACGTCGTTTCTCCTTCACAGCTCTCGTAGTCGTCGGTGACGAAAAGGGAACTGTCGGAATCGGTTACGGCAAGGCTAAGGAAGTTCCACAAGCTATTGCTAAGGCAGTCGAAGAGGCGAAGAAGTCATTCTTCAAGGTTCCTCTTATCGGCGGCACCATTCCTCACCCAGTACAAGGCGAGAAGGCTGCAGGAGTTGTACTCCTTCGTCCAGCATCACCTGGTACCGGAGTTATCGCTGGTGGTCCAGTTCGTGCCGTACTTGAGTGCGCAGGAATTTCTGATGTTCTAACCAAGTCACTTGGTTCGAACAACCCCATCAACATGGTTCACGCAACAGCTGCAGCGCTTCGTTCACTCGAAGCTCCATCTGCAATCGCTGCTCGCCGTGGACGTCCTCTAGAAGATGTCGCACCAGCAGCAATTGTTCGTGCACTAGCAGCATCGGTAGGTAGCAACTAATGCCACGTCTTAAAGTTACCCAACTTCGTTCAAAGGTCGGAGCTCGTCCAGAGCATCGCGACACTTTGCGATCACTCGGTTTGAAGCGAATCGGTGATGTTGTAGTTAAGGAAGATCGTCCCGAGATTCGCGGAATGGTCGTCGCTGTTCGTCACATGATCAAGGTAGAGGAGGTCGAATAAGAATGGTTCTTAAGGTCCATCATCTTCGTCCAGCTCCAGGAGCAAAGAAGGCTCGCACCCGTAAGGGTCGCGGTGAAGCATCAAAGGGTAAGACTGCAGGTCGTGGCGGCAAGGGAACACGTGCTCGTAACGTTGTTCGCGCCGGCTTCGAAGGTGGTCAGCTACCTCTCGTCATGCGTCTTCCTAAGCTTCGCGGTTTCAAGAACCCAGAGCGTGTGGAATATCAGCCAGTGAACGTCTCAACAATCAATGCTCTCTATCCCAAGGGTGGCACTGTCACCGTTGCAGATTTGATTGCAAAGGGCGCTGTTCGTGATGGCTATCCAGTTAAGGTCCTAGGAAATGGTGAAATTTCTGTAAAGGTTACCGTCGAGGCTCATGGCTTCTCATCATCAGCATCTGAGAAGAT
>CAIQXR010000157.1 GCA_903875815.1 uncultured Actinomycetes bacterium | reverse complement strand
TACCCTCGAACACATTCCACGTTCTCGTTCCATCAGTAGCCGTTCCCAACCCGTCCATTACGGTGATAAGGTCATTCGCCTTTGTGAAATGGTTGAAATCGATATGAAGATGGAGAAGATCGTGAAGATGATTGTTGCCTGTGTTGTTTCAGCTTTGTTGGTCGGCGTCTATGGAATGAGTTCAGTACGTGCCGATACGTCACCTGCCGTGGCGATTATCGACAGTGGGATTAACTCTGCGTTGTTTCCAAACATTGTGGATGAGGTCTGCATTGTGGAGTGGGGAACGTGTTCCAATGGCAAGCAGGTCATGGATGGCGTGGGTGCGGCTAATACCGGCATCACGACCAACGCAACGCTGACACATGGCACGGAAGTCGCTTCTGTTATCACCAAGGTCAATCCTGCAATCAAGATCATTCCTATTCGTATCGTGGGCATTACTGCTGCTGGTAATCCCTATATCTATTCCAACAACGCTGTGAAGCAGGGTTTGGATTGGGTGGTGGCTAACCGTGCCAAGTACAACATCGTCGCGGTGAATATCTCGCAAGGTAAGGTCTTTGAAGGATGCAAGGTGCCCGATGGCACGCAGGCTGATGTGGATGCGCTGAAGGCAGCTAACGTGGCGGTTATTGCAGCGACCGGTAACGACTTCAATCACAGCGCGATGGATTCGGTTGCGTGTCTTCCTAATGTGATCTCGATTGGGGCGACAGATAATCCTGATCCGGGAGTCTCGGGCAAGGCGTATGACCCCACTGCTAAGCCCTACATTGCCCGTTACAGCAATGGAAATGCGTTGACATCGTTCTATCTCAATGCCCGTTGGTACACCCTTCAGCCAAATGGCAAGCAGAAGTTCATGGTGGGCACGTCACTGGCAACAGCCGCCTTCACAGGCTGGTGGACCAGCCACTACCAAGGATCGTACGCCGCGACATATTCAGCGTTGGCGGCTAGCGCGACTGTGGCATCCAATGAGTGGCTCACCGGAAAGTACATCCTTGTTCCGCAGAGCTGACGCAGCGCGATTTGGACTGCTGAGTACCTTCGTTCTCTTTGTCGGGGTTACGTGGCTTTCACTTTGGGGCGTGGAGTATGTCCACATCAATAGCTTGCCGATTCCTAGGTACTGGAAGGGCATTCTTTATCACGCTGTGTGTGCGGCGCTCTGGGTGGGTTTGATCTGGCGCTTTGCGCCCCATGTCTTGGTTCGGATGAAGACTCGCGTGCCGCTTCGCCGGTTGCTCGGCGCAGGCTTTGTGATCTTCTTCTTCGTCTCTCCCAACTTTCGCAACGCCACGTGGAGTGGCAATTCGATTCTCTTCATTCTCAGCGCCTTGCTCTTTTCGCTTTTCATTGGACTGAATGAAGATCTACTGAGCCGGGGCTTCTTCTATGGAATCCTGGAGACGTACGGAATGTGGACTTCCGTCATTGTTTCGTCGGTTCAGTTTGGAATGCTGCACCTCACCAACTTCTATTGGGGTGGACAATCCTTTGACTACACCGCGGGACAGATGGTGAATGCTGCTGCCTTTGGTTTTCTCTGCTGCGCTCTGATGATATTTACCGGATCCATCTGGGTGCCCATCGTCTTCCATGGGCTCTCTGACTTCCCTTTGATGATGCAGAGCGAGGTCGCCTTTAAAGCGCAGGTCACGGGTGGCGCTGATTGGCTCGGGACTCTGGTGGAGGCAGGATTGATGATCGTGGTGGCACTAGTCCTTATTAGTTCGAGAGGCTTGTGGTTCGCCTCTCGAACTCAAAAACTTCTTCGTTCGATGGACTTGATTGACTGATTGCTACTTCGTGATGACGAACGAACCCGTACTAACAGCGCTCGGCAAGTAGTAGGTATCGCCACCGGTTTGCGAGGTGAGCGTGCAGGTGCCGGCCGAGATGAGCTGAACATTCATTCCTGAGATGGCACAAGTCGCTGGGGTCTTACTCGTAAGAGTGACTGTGGACTGGCTATTGAGCACGCCGTAGTTATTGAAGTACGGCGCGATGGGCATCATCTCGTTCCACTTTGCCCAGACGGCCAGTGACTGCGATGAGATCTGCCAAAGCATCAGCGCTGAGAGATTTGTAAAGCGGTTTGTGGGTGCTGGGAATGGGAAGTTAGTCGCAGCTGGGTTTACGACCGGATACGAGGATGCTGGTGGGACAACTCCTGCTGGGCAGGCTGAGGTGCTTTTAGTCAGCGTGGCTGATGTCGAGGCTGTTCCGCCGTTAAGGATTGCATCCCAACATGTGGTGCTTGCATTTCCGCCCGAGAGCGTTGCGGGTGGATGGGTAGCAATTAGTTGAGGTGTGTTTGGAGTGGTGTATTGATCAGCGGGATCAGATGCGTCACAACCGAAGACATTGCACTCGGATATAACGAACTCATACCAGGTGCTCTTGGTGAGCCCGGTGAACTTTGCAGATGTTCCGGTTACTAATTGCATCGTTTGAAGCGAAGAGTTGTAGTACGGCCAGGCATAGACCTTGTAGCCGTAGAGAGGTGCGCCGCCCGTGCTGAGTGAAGGAACCCAGGTCACATCAATTTCATTATCACTGATTGTCTTTGCGACAACAGGTGCTGGGTAGCCAGGCATTCCGACCATTGAAATTGAATTAGAAGGAGTTGATGCGGTGCTACTACCCGATGCGGTATTTGCTACAACCGTGAAGGTGTAGTTGGTGTTGACCTTCAAAGGATTAGGAACGACCGAGTTGGAGTAGATGCACTGATTGACATAGGCAGAGGCGTTGCACGTTGCTCCACCAGGATTTGCAGTGACGGTGTAACTGGTTACCTTGACCGTGGAGGCCTCTGGAGTCCAGCTGACCATGGAGCCAATCTTGGGATCGTAGATAGAGCTGACGCCGGTGACGGCGGGTACTGCGGTTGGCGTGGTTGCTGCGTGCGTGGCGGACGGGATGAAAAGCGAAATCATCGCAGTACTCACCACAATGAAGTTAAGGGTGATTTTCTTAAGTCCGAACACGGGCATCTCCATTCATTAGGATAGCTCAATTATCCAATATCACGCATCAATGCTTAGCGCTCCACGCCGCTTACTCGCGGTGGAATCCGGCCGGACAGGCTGGTGACGAACCAGAGATTGCAAGATTCTTCTTGCCGTTGGTGCACGTGATCGTTATCTGTTTCTTAGCGGACGCACTCTTAGCCGAGGCCTTCGGTGTCGGACTTTTGACCGAAGTTTTCGCAGCCGGAAGCCTTGAAGCTGCAGGCGAGCTCTTTGGCGTGACCTTAGGTGTCACCTTTACAGATGGTTTAGCGCTTGGCTTGGGAGTGATTTCGACAGTTACGGATTTACAACTGACGACAGGCTTGCTCTTAGCGCTCTTTGCCTTAGCCGTTGTGCACACTTCGATAACTTTCGTTGCGACTTTGGTTGCACTCGGTGTTGGCGTAGGCGTGGGCATAGGGGTCGGAGTTGGCGTTACCGTCGCACTTGGTGTTGGTGATGGAGTAGGCGTTGGTGTCGGGATGGGCTTTGACGTTGCAGTGTGAGTATCGAATGGATTTGCGGTTGCCATCGGCGCACCGCCGCCGCCTCCGAAGAAGCCGCCACCTCCCCCGCCACCTCCCCCGCCGCCACTTTGTTGATTCGACTGAGCAGTTTGAACAACTGTGGGACCTGCGGTTGGCGTTGGAGATGCCGATGGGCCACCTCCACCGCCACTACTGGAACCAATGGTTACTTGATCCGAAGCTACCGACGTTGAACCAGTCTTATTGACCGCTGTAATGGCCGTGACCGTGAAGGCAGCCGTACTTCCTTCTGTGAGACCTGTCATCGTCGCAGAGGAGGTGCTAGGTCCTACCGAAAGGGTGTTTCCGCTATTTGTCTCAGTCAATAGATATGACGTGACTTCCGAGCCGCCATCCTCAAGTCCGGCGAGCGGCGTCCACGAAATAGTTGCGGAGCCAACATCTGGAACGGCTGTTGGTTTACCCGGAGCCTTGGGCAGGGTCGTGGGAAGGGCCGTGAGTGAATTGGAAGTCCAGTCACTGTAATCAAGATTTGAAATCGTGCGCACTTGAATGATGTAGCTTGCTCCACCGATGAGATTGGAAACTACCGCCTGCGTATTTCCAGCTCCACTCACCGTGGTTGTTACATATGTACTCGTACCGACCTGAGTGGCACGCACTGTGTATTGCGTTGCGACAGTTACCGAGTCCCAAGAGACGGTGACGCTGCCATTTTGATAGCTGGCATCAACACTCGGATGAACCACTACATTTGCCACAAGAGGAATTGCAGCCGAGTAGCTCATATACGGATTACTCACTTGGATCGCGGCTACAAGTGCGCTCCCTAGAACAAAGGCGAGATAAGTGCGTAGTTTCATTAAGCCAAATTAAGAACGAGGCCGGTATATGAAGGCGAATTGGCAGGAAGTGACAATGTTGCCTTCGCTACCGTTACTGGGTCTAAGGATCCGATAATCCAATCCTTTGTAGGATCTAGATTCATTTGGAAGCTGCCATCAGCCTGCGTCACGGTAGTAACGGTAATTGAATCTCCGCTTGTCGTTTTTGCTGTAACCGGCGCGTTGCTCAGTGGGGTTCCATCTGCGCCGTGAACGATTCCGGTGACGTTTCCTGCGCCAAGGCTTACACCTACAACATCATTGGATACCGAAGCATTAACCGCATTAGTCACGTGGCCACCGCTTAGAGTGAGCGCGATGCTCTTATCCACGCCAGAGGCACCGCCTGGATGGAAGAGCAAGGTGTAATCGCCATCTGGCAAGAATTGAGCGCCACGGCCCTGCCCATTGAGATATCCCGAGACATACGCTGAGGATGCCCCATTGTCGACCTTGTTCACCTCGTACCAGCCCCATGAATTTCCCTGACCAGATGGGTCCGTGACAACAAACGAAACGTTCGGTGAATCAAAGGTGATGGAAATTGTTCCTGAATCGGCGGCGGAGAAGCTTCTTATTTCCAGCGATTTTGGTGTGTAGCGATCGTAATAGTCACCTGAGGGATACGCCGTAAGAACGTAGTGATGACCATCCACAAGACCGAGGCCTGCTTGTCCCAGCTGATTAGTGTTATAGCCAGTACTTGCCACCGTGCCAGAGTCGTTGAGTTCATCTACCGAAATCCAGGCCCACTTATCCGGAATTCCCTTAATGCCATTGGTGGGAATAAACAAAGTGACTTTTGCGGTGATCTGACCTAGTTCCTTGGAGCCAACATCACCGATTGAATTCAGTGAGTACGTTGCTTGGGTATAGTCAGCGGAGTTTGTTGGATTGAGCTGAATGCCGCAATTGCTTGTGCAGCTTGAACCCAAGACGGCGGTATCAACATAGGCGCTGAAGAGGCCATCGCTGCTGGTGACTCCCCAGAAATTTTGTCCGTTAAACCAGGCATTGACGTAAACGTTATCTACCGGGGTTGCAGTGCCTGGTAGTACCACTTTAAGGAATAGGTTTGGATTTTGCATACCGAGATTAAAGTTCGAAATCGGAGAAGTATTGTTAATCGTGACAGGTACTTCACTCGTGGAGCTGTAGGCATTGCCTTTGCCACCCCAACTATGACCAACCAAATGGTAATTACCGTCGGGTAGCGTCAATGCGTAGTCACCATTCTGGTTGGCATTTGTCGCATATTGCCATAGTTCATTTCCAGAGCTATCGATGGGTACCACTTCTGCCCACGGAATTCCTAGTGTGGATGTTCCGGCACGCAAGACGCGTCCAGAAATCGAAGGCGTGGTCAATTTGAAGGAATAACGGCCCGAATCATCTGCAGTAAGTGTTTCATTGGTGACCATGTCCACAACGTTCCCAATTACTGGAGCATCATCGGTGCCACCGACATGGATGGAGTAACTCCGTGGTGTGTAAACACTCGCACCTGTAGAAGTTGGAATTACCTGAAGGCGATAATCTCCTGGGCCAACTCCAGCTGAGAAAAGACCATTAAAAACATTCATGTAGCCATAAAAGTTTTCATAATTGCCGTTATCCGAACTGGTAACTTCGCTATAGAGGTAGGCATAACTATCAGAATCCGTTTGCCCATTGGGAGTAGTCACTCGGCCAAGGAAGTTGCCCGTTTTCAGATTGACATTACACGTCGCAATATCCTGCTCAGGAACTATGCAGGTATAACTTGTCATAACCGGCGCACCGCTCGAATACGGCTGATTCGAATACGGTGTTACGTGAATCGTGTAAGTACCTGGAGGCACCAGGAACGCGAATTTGCCGCCGTTCACCCAGTTGCTAGCGATCCAATTTTGATTACCGCCCACGGTTTGAAGCACATCTACGCTCGCTCCATACAAAATCTGATTGCCATGTTCGAAAATTGTGCCAATCAAGTTGGACGTGGGGAGCTGTATCTCCCAATACCCATTTGAATCAAGAACACAAGGATTTCCCTTCGCGTCGACCATTGAGGTGACGGTGCCGGACTCAACAGTAATTTGAACCGAGGTGGGAGCTTCCGTGCCCGTGCCAGAGATATTGACACTTGCTGTCCACTGACCATCTGCGAGTGCTTCTTCAGCCTGACCTAAAGCGTCTACCTGCTGGTTATCTCCGACTTTTCCAAGAACCCCGGAATTCACATCGGATTTATCGACTGAACCCACATAATTGAAATAGACGTTAGCGGTTGTGTAGGGCTTGGCATTTAAACCCAATATCTTTACTTTTGCATTAAATGGCCGCAATTGGATATCACAGGTCGTAAGTGTCGAGGTGTCCGTGATTGTGCAGCTATTTGAGAAGGCGTAGCCGCCATTTGCGCTTGATGCATCGGTTTGCGCATAAAACTCGTATACACCTGGATCTAGATAGAAGGCGAATTGCCCACTGGCATTAGTGTTCCGCGGCGAGGCAACATCGCTATTAACGAAATTGAAATTTCCGAGCGAATCCTGCTTGAGAACCTGGACTGAGTTGTCGGGAGATAATCCACTCGGGCCATTCACTGTTCCACGAACATCAGGTGTACGTAGCGTCAACTTCATCGATGCGTTGCCCGCTCCGCTTGTGATCGTTTGACTTACGCGAGCAGAATCCGCTTTCGTTGTGTCGTATTGCGGAGCTTGTGCCCAAACTTGATACACGCCATCCTGATCTATATAGGATGCAAAAGCGCCGCTGTTGTCAGTGGTCATTTGATACCAATTGTTGTCGGCTGCTGTCACTTGAGAGTTGGGTATCGGCGTTGTGCCATCTGGGGCTACGACAGTGCCGCCAATGTTTGGTTGCGCGAGGGCTAGAGGATAAACGCCGTCCGCGCCCGCGGTCACTACTTGCCCGGTAAGCATGTTCGTCACAGCCGTAATCGATTCACCGGTCACATCTACACGGAAGTCAGAAGCTATTCCATATCGGTTTGAACCGTCCGTAGGGTAAACGTAGACCTCATAGTGCCCGGTTATTCCAGCTGGAACACGGACCGGCGTCGCGAAAATATTTCCTGTCTGCATCTGCATCCAGAAGCCTTGACCAAAATTCTGCGTCTGGAAATTAACTTTCGACGCCACGTTGGTATTGAGCTGAGTGCCGTCCGTACCCATGATTTTGTATTTAAAATTGTCTGCTGGGATATTAATGTCACATGTGCTTGCTGTATTTCCAATAGTGCATGGCGAAAATATGCCCGCTTTCCCATACTCGTCTGTAGAGATCAGGTAATTTCCTGGATTAGCTAAAAGAGCGTACTTGCCGCGTTGGGTACTGGCACTTCGGGAGTTTACGAACTGCTGTGAGTCCAGGCTGTATACCCCCGTCACATTAATATTGTGGTCAATCGCAGAAACCCCGCCGATTGAAAAACTGCCGGTTAGATTTGGTGCCGATAGAGAGAGTTGATAAACGCCACCTTGGGTAAGTACTGGACTGCCGTCATCAGCGGTGAAGGAAGTCACGGCTCCATTAGCGACCGAGACCCGATAATTACTGTTTACATAGGGAGATGCGTCATTACCTGACGGATTGACCTGAACGTAATAGTCACCATCAGAGAGACGAGCGCCAAGCAAGCCTTGGCTATCGCTATACCCGTTAAACCAAGCGTTGTTCTGTTTCCGGCCACTCGTGTCATAACCATAGTAATAAGCACTTATCTCTGGATTTCCGCCTGCTGTAACGACAGCCTTAAAAGTTGGATTTGCCAACGAAATCTGAGTAGCTCCGCCAGATCCAACAGATACTAAGGAGTTATCAAACGTGTCTTTGAAATTTGTAACGGCGCCAGCAACAACATCAAAGGTGAATGATCGTGACGCACCATCGGCAAAGGGAGTATTCGAACCTACATTAAGCACATACGAACCATTTTGCAACGACTCCGAGTACTTGCCGGTTGAATCTAAGTTAAGCCCTTGACCCCATCCAGAAAAAGATTGACCCTTTACTGCCGCGCGACTGATGTTTGCCCAAGTATTCGCCGTGGGGGTATCACCCGAAGAATTCTTCAGAGAGAGCGAGAAGTTGGTAGCTGGAAGGGATAAATTGCAGGTTGATTGTGAATTCGCTACTGAGTTGCAATTAATGACGGAGACTGGAGCGCCCGGAAGATTGAATAGTATGTCGTAATTGCCGGCTGGCAACATCAACGCGTAGTTTCCACTGTTATCAAGGTTGGAGTAGTCATAACTGACAGACTGATTCAATATTGTGGACCAGACGCCCCACACATAACCCGAAGCGGGGACGCCACCAATTGTGACCTTTCCGATCATGCTAGGGCGCTGGAAGCTTAAGGTGTAGTTGCCGGCAACCGCACTGAGAGTGTCCCCATTGAGATTCTTGACGCTAGTAACGGATCCTGAGTCCACCTGCACGTTAAATAGCGCCGATACCACCGTCGGGGTTTCTTGAGTGCTCGGGAAGATGCGAATTGCATTTAAACCATTGGGAAGGTTGAGTTGCAAATTTCCATTTGAGTCTGCGTTCGCTCCAAAGGAGTAATTAGAGATGGTTCCAGTCTGTGTTGTGATAATTTGATTGATCTGAGCGTAAATATTCGGGTCTGGACTTCCATTGGCTTGAATAACAGCTGAGAAATTTGGAGCTGCGAGTTGGAGATGATATTTACCTGTTTGATATGACTGTATTACCGCGCCACTGCTTTGATCAGTGAGCGGAGATAAGACTCCATTTGCAACAGCAAAAGTAAGCGTCCTTTTTAAACCATCCGAACTTCCCTGGAAGGAATAAATGTCCATCGAGTATTTGCCATCACTCAATGACTCATTGAACGTTCCGTTTGTCGCTCTAAGAAAATCCTGGTTGCTGTAATTTGATGATAGCCAAGTCAAAATTGCAGATGCGTTCTGTCCGAGCGCGACCCCCGTATCGCTGCTAATGTCGAAGCTAAAATTTGTCGCCGGCGCCGTTATCGAGCAGTTGGACGTTCCGGTTGCTGCTACTTGGCAGTTGCCGCGATTGGACGCCACGTTAGACCCAGGATTAACCCAAATATCATAGGCGCCCGCCGGGAGGGCTAATCCGAATTTGCCATCTGGGGTGAATCCGGAAGCGTTGGTGTTTGCGTACTTGTTATTTATGGTGTCAAAAATATTTCGAACATAACCCTGCACTCCGGATCCGCCCACTGTGTATGTCGCTTGAACATTCGCGGGCGATAAGGGAAGTGTGTACATTCCGCCGACTGAGGCGATCACATTATTGTTCGAGTCCATAAGTGACGTGACCGAGTCGCCAGAAGAAGTCACGGCGAACGAGCTATTTACATAACTTGTTGAGCCACCATATCCATAGGCATACATACTTCCGGTTCCACTAGGCAAATTAACGGAAAAACTCCCATCGCTTCCCGTTTGTCCGTATATTTGTTGGACCTGGCAGGTCTTAGCGGCCAACTGAGCGTCGGTGCAATTTGGATTCAGGCTGATGTTGATATATTCATTAGCCACAGGAGTTCCACCTGCAGTCACAACTCCTGTGAAATTGTTTGGCTTAATCGGCAGGTGATATTTTCCCCCTGTCGGCGAAATAGACGAGCCACCGACCTGCCCGAAACTCGATACGGCACCACCTGACATCACTAAGTTAAAATCAAATTGATTCACAGATTGTCCATTTGCCTTTGCAAGAGCTGCATCTGTCTGATTAAAGACACTTATTAAATAAGTGCCATCTTGGAGTGCAAGAGTTCCGGAATCCTGGGCCGTGTTATTCCAAGAAAAATCGAATAGATTCCCATCTACCGTGCGCTTAATAGTCATAGCCAAGTTCGCAGGTTTGGCGTAGTTGGAGCCGTCGCTATTCGTGATTTGAAACGGGAAATTCGGAGCAGGGATAGCAACGGGACAGTCAGTGGTTGAATCTGTGCTTACGGTGCAGAGATTGGATATTCCACCACTCAGGCCGTTCGTAGCAATACCAATCATTCGATATTGACCGGGGTTCAAGTAATAGGTAAATGACCCAACTCCAGTCTTGCTATATCCATAGCCCCCAAGAACGCCGTTATTAGAGACCGGATTAAAATTCGCTTCAGTCGGCGTTCCGTTGACCTTATAAGTGAGGCGAACCGAAGCAAGAGATCCAGCGTGGGCTGGATAGGAGCCGGCGAGCGCTGTAAGAGTCACCAACAATTGCGCTCCGAGTGCGCTCAGAAGAAGGCGAATCAGCGCAGGCCGAGTGCGTCCCATTACTCGTTCCGTCATGCCTCAAACTCTATAACCAGCGTTAAATAATGGGTATACGGATTTGCATGACGACTCGGTGAATAAGCCTGAATTGGTCTATCACCCCAACAATTCCCCTCCCCGCGTGTCTATACATATGTAAGGGACTCATGTCAGAGGCCCTTGCTATGTTTTACCTAGGTCGATCGAAGACCAAGCGATAAGCCCCCTGGCTTGCTTGGCGCCAACCGCGCATCCGCGCACGGTGGAACCAGTGGAAGACCTGCTAGCGATGAAAGACACCGCTAGAAGAGCGGATCTTCTGCTTATGAGGGTCCAGTAAGGGCTAATTGGCATGAGCGATTCTGAAGAGAGAAAGCGGATTCGGGCCGAGCACTGGAATGGGCTGGTGCCCATGGGGCAGTTCCACCAGGCGCTCTGCACGTGTGGGTGGATGTCCCTGATAGGCCAGAAGGAGGAGGTGGACCTGCTCCGGGCGATGCACGCTCACGCGGTGGTGACCTTCGGGGCCTACGTATGACTTAGTGGAATTTGCAGCCGGGCTTGTGCCGCCCGAAAACAGGAACTTTGCATTCATTACATAATGCACTTGCGTCATCCCTGGCTCCGTCTTTCCAGCGATCATGATCGCCAGCGTCATGTCTGTTTTTTGAGAGAGAGCGCGCAAGGCGACTATGTGTTTCCTGCCGAGCTTGGAATAGATTCATCACTTCATTGATTGCCGAAGAAGACATAACCTCGGTCGTCAATATTCGAAATTCCTCTACTTGGCCGCTCGGAACCAATCGTGAAAATTCACGCCCGACTTTTCCACCGAAAACCAACTTAGCCAGTTCGGTTTCCTCATTGAGTACGTGACATTCCGGAAGCGAGTATCCAAGGATTCCATAATAATCCTTGGGTGAAATCACGAACGGATAATCGCTATATGGTCCAGATAGCGTAAATCGCGAGTAATAACTAATTTCGGTATCATATATTTCGTAAAACTTTCGGGACTTCTCTGCCAGCGGGAAAACTGTCAATGTCAGCGAGGTAATATCTTCCAGTCTCGATGTGTCATTTTGACTTTTTACGAGAAGCTTGGACTGGCGGACTTGAACTGTAAATATTGATTCGTGCAAATCCATACGCTTTGATTTAACAAGCGAGATATCCGAATTAGGGGGTCTAAGCTGATAAATATTGTTCCATTTTTCGTACTCTGATCGGAGATCCAGGAGTTGAGTTTTGCACTCCTCCAGTTCTCTTTCATGTAGAGCAATGGCATCGGTTAGTTGATTCTTTTCTCGAAGGAGCTCGTCATACTGTGAGTAGCTCTTTTGGTCTTCGTAAATACGTAGATCCTTTAAGAATTCCCCGGGCTCAAGGCAGACTTCAAAGTCCTTAAAGCGACCGATTCGGGTCATTTGGCGTTGCACTGACTAAGAGTAGGGGCTAGAAAAGCTCACAAATCGGACATCCTCGGGAATGTCAGAGGGCCGATATACGTTACGTAATCCTCAGGGGAAGGAGTGGCAATAGAAGATAAAGATCCGAGCGAGAAAGAGCTGTGGCAGCAACTGCCGCAGACCGACGGAGAAGAACGAGCCGAAGTATTACTTCGGTTAGCACAACAGGCAACGTATCGAGGAGCAGGAGATGAAGCTCTAGCGCTGGCAGAGACAGCGTCAGAGATTTATCAATCACTCGGCGCGAAAGCTGCAAACGCCGATATCGCAAATGCGTATACCGGCATCAGTTACTCACTTAAAGAACTCCATCGAACCCAAGACGCGGTGAACGTCTTAGGCAAGGCGGTAGATATCTACCGAGCAGATCACTATCCCTTCGTGGATGATCTTCTTCGGACCCAAGCAATCTGGTACGGCGAACTAGGAGACTGGCAGAACAACCTCAACTGCCATCTAGAAGCGGTGCGAGTCAATGAGATAGATGGCAATCAGGAATGGTTAGCGAAGTCTTTATATAACGTGGCCGTGGCATATGGCCAACTCGAGAATTACCCCGAAGCAATAACTACATATCGACGAGCCCGAGATCTCTTCAAGGAGCGCAAGGCAATCGTGGAAGTCGCGCGGTGCGACGAATCTATTGCCGGCATCTTGACTGAGATGAAGGATGGCGCAGAGGCTCTTGTGCACGCGAATCGTGCACTTGATGTGGCTCGCACGATTGCCAGCGATGCTCGCATCGCCTGGTGTCTGGCCATCAAGGGCGAGGCGCACTACCTGCTCGAGCAATGGGATGAGGCAAATGAGGCGCTATCAAGCGCATTGTTCGCCGCTCGTTCGATGTATGAAACGGACTGGCAGTTGATTGTCAGTATCGAAACGGCTCAAGCGATGCTCTGCCGAGCAACAGATCGCGAAGAGCTCGCTGCGGAAATCGAAGGTCGTCTTGCTACTGTCCGAGAAATTCTCGGACAGTAGGGGCGTCAGTGGGATTGGATAAACAGAGCGCATGAGTCAGAATCATCACGACAACGGGGGTTGCCCTCATTGCTGGCAAGAAGAGTGGAAGCAGCTGGGTGCGCTCGAGGGTTTTGAGCGAGCGTTGAGTCTGATGAAATTGGCTCGATACGCCTGGCGTGCAAATCAATGGGCGCACTCGATGCGATTGGCTGAAGAAGCGTTAGAGATCTTCTCGGTTGATCCAATGCGGCAGGTAGAACAGGCAGAAAGCTACGTAGCCATCGCCATTAACGCCCGAGAGTTGGGCCGTCATGACGAGGCGTATGCATTCCTAGACCGAGGACTCGAGCTGTTTCGAGAGGCAGCTGACAAGACCGGCGTCGTGTGGGAGAACAAACGATGCTGGTGGAAGTTTGAGGATAAGGATTACGAGGCTGCGCTGGCTTATTACCGACTAACACTGGAGCAGAATCGCGCGAATGCGGATACCGAAGCGGTCGTTTATGACTTGTTGATGGTGGGCGCGTGCTTGTATGAACTGGGGCGGTTCGATGAGGAGCTAGAAGTGCAACGCGAGGCCCGACAGTTGGCAAAAGAGAACGAGCAATACGAATACGTCGCGATGGCCGATCACAATATTGGCGAGGCGCTACTTGCGATGGGCTCTCCTATCGAAGCGCAGGGGTATGTGGAACGGGCGCTTGAAGTCTTTCGAATTTATGAAAAAGACCGAAGGGTCGGTGAAGGGCTTTTCTTGCTGGGCAAAATATCAGTCGCCCGTTATATGTGGGACGACGCGCTCAAAAATTGTCGAGAAGCGCTGACTTTGATGCAGTCACAAAACCCACCGCGGTACAAGGACATTCTCGATATTGAAACCGTCATGGCCGATGTTTATCGGGCGACAGGCCGCGAAAAGGAAGCGAACGAGGTGATGGCGCGGTTGGAGCGATTTGCAGCGCTGGTCAATGATGAAAGTGAAACAATCGCGTCATGAAAACCTTTAACGTGGGGCCAGGGCGGATTGCCTTGATTGCACTGGCCGGTCTCATCGGTGGAGTGTTGGTTATTGGAGTGGGCGCCTCACTTTTCACCAGCTCCAACGATTCGTCGACTACCACCGTGGTTGATACTGCTTCGCCCTCCCCCACTCCATGGCCCACACCCACCACTGCATTAAATGTGAAAACGGCAGGGACCCATGTCTTTACCTATGTCTGCGAAATTCCAAATAGTTATAAGCCGGATGTGGTCTACTTTGCGTGCGCTGATGGGAACACCGGCATTCGTGGCATTCGATGGACCACGTGGACACCGCTGTCAGCCCAGGGCACGGGTGAATACTTTGAGAATAACTGCACGCCTGATTGCGCTGAGGGTAAGTTTTCGTTTACACCCGTTGCCTTATGGCTCGATACGCCAATCCAAATGGGCCGCGAGATCTATCTGACTCAATTGGGTTACCAGCAGATTGATGCGACCGGTCGCATCGTGAATAGTGGGATTGGTGGAAATAACGATATGGCTGCGATGTATATAAACATGTACACGGAGACGGCTTCGCCAACGCCATCCGCAAATAGCGCTAAATAGTTTTTCCACAATTGCTTCTTCTCCACAGTTAGACCTTCGCCCCCAATAAGAAACGGGCAAGGCGCGTAATTTGCGTCTTGCCCGTTTCTTTCGTTCTCCAGGTCGTTCGATTCATCACCGAACCAGAACTTCCTGTTATTCCACCTTCCGGTGGAACTTAGAGAGCGGAGGTGTTTATGAGTTTATCTAAATGGATCTCTTTGGCGATTATCTTCGGCAACTTAGTTGTCGCAGTAATTACCTGGAGAGCATCTCGATAAGAGGTGTACCACTTATTTAGACCCGTAATCAGCGGGTAGGAGTCGCGGGGAGAAATCCCCGCTTCTTCTTCTTAAAGCGTATGCCTGTTGAGGATTCATAGCAAGGCTATTCGTGAATTATTAAAACTACTTTGAGTTGAACTATTCCTTCTTTAACTCAGCCAACTTTTCTTTTACGCCTTCGTAGGATCCATCGGATACAAGAATCTTTTCGAAGTCCTTGATAGCAAGTGCCGTCTTCTTCATTTTCTGATAGGTCACTCCTCTTTCAAAGAGCGCCTTATTGAGAACTTCCGAATGATTAGATTTCTTCGCACGCGCCAATTTGAACTCCTCGATTGCCGCCTCGAAGTTTCCTTGTTCCCGCATCGCTATCCCACGAAAAATCAAGAGAATGGCGGTCCCATCGTCCTCGTTCGTAACACCTTCAGTCGTATCTATGACTTCGTCATATTGACCGAGCTGCAGCTCAACCTCCGCGGTGGAAATCTGGACGTCGATATCAGTATCCAGTTCAGCAAGGACTGCTAACGCCTCTGTGTATTTCTGCTGCGCCTGGAGAATCTCGGCATAAATAAGCCCCAGCGCCTTAATTGTGAAGGGCATGGGGACGGTCAACCCTGGCGTTATTGGGACATGGACCGTGATGGCTTCCGAGAACTTGATGAAGAGGTCATCTTTGGCAATTTCTTCGCGTCGCGCCCATGAATCCGCCAGAATCTTTGCACCCTTTTCGAATGTGTCCGCTTTGCCCACTAGAGCAGTTGTGCTGAAGAGATTGGGGGTCAGTGCGTGGTCTGGGAATTGTTCGATGAATTCGCCGTATTTCTCAGGTGAAAGATCGCCGACGATCTTGGCGAACGCCTTCATGTATGCCGGTGCGAAGAGACCGACCTTAGTGATGGGCGGCATTGTGAGGGCTGGTTGTTGCGCACGGGCAGCAGCGCGGGCCTTGCCCGACGTGCGCTCAACATCGTAGAGACCAGTGCCTGGGATTCCTACCGAGCGATAGATATCACCTCGGTTATTCATAGTGACGTGTGCGCCGCGGACTCCGAAGGTCATACTCGTGGAGTTCTTGTTAAAATTGATCCGTACGCCAGGAATGATTTTTACCGATTTGCGAAAGCGAAGAGTCATATCTCAAGAATAAATGGGATTGACGCTTTTGCACAGCCCGGCTTCTCCACAGTTAGACCTTCTCCCCCAATAAGAAACGGGCAAGGCGCGTAATTTGCGTCTTGCCCGTTTCTTTCGTTCTCCATTGGTTTGATCCGTCACCACAAACAAACCAATTGCTTTCCACCTTCCGGTGGAACTTAGAGAACGGAGGTAGGTATGAGTCTTAGTAAGTGGATTTCTCTAGTGGTCATTATCAGCAACCTAATTGCTGCAATAATCACTTGGAGAGCATCTCGATAAGAGACAAAGTCCACAAACCTAGGCCCGTATCGCGCGGGTAGAAGGGGCGGGGAGCAATCCCCGTTTCTTCTTCTTGAAGCGTATGCCTATTGAGAATACATAGCAAGGTTATTCGTGAATTATTAAAACTACTTTGCGTTACCACTATTCTCTTCTTGTGAATGACGCGTATCTATCCGCACTCAAGGGCAAGAGCGAATTGCATATCGAGATGGTCTGTCTCGGCAACATCTGCCGCTCCCCTCTGGCCGCAGCAGTCCTGCATGATCGCGCTGCTTCGCTAACGCATCCGCGCATCATCGTCAACAGCTCGGGCACCGCTAATTATCACGAGGGTGAACCAGCGCATCATTTATCGGAGCGCGTATGGAGCGAAGCGGGATATGACTACACGCATACCGCGCGGCAATTCCGACGGTCGTCCTTTGAATCGCAAGACTTGATTCTCTGCATGGACCTAACAAACCGCGCCATCATTAAGGGCGCTACCGATGATGCGACGGTCAAGTCGAAGGTATTTCTCCTGCGCCAATTCGATCCTGCACTGGCGGATATTGATCCGTATGCACCGGAGGCCGAGAAGTTAGTCGTGCCGGACCCATGGGGCCACGAGATCGACGCCTTCGAGGATGTACTGG
>CAIQXR010000156.1 GCA_903875815.1 uncultured Actinomycetes bacterium | reverse complement strand
GCAGAGCTAGCAACCAACGATCCATCAGCATTTGCTGCCCTCGTTGAAGTTGCTCGCAAGCACGTCGTCAATGCCTAACTCCCACATTACGAGCCTTCACTCTCCCCACGTGGAGAGAGTGAAGGCTCTTTTGGGTTCTCGCGGCAAAAAATTCCGTCGCGAAGGAAAAGTATTTATTGCCGATGGAATTCAATCGGTTCGCGAAGCGCTTTCGCCTAAGTTTGAGATGGCGCCGCAGGTACAAGAGCTCTTCCTCACCGATGCGGGTTATGCGAAATTGCAGGATGATTTAGGTCAGGCGGAGTTCGCCAATCAGACAGAAAATATTGAAGTTCGACTCGTCTCCGACGAAGTCATGAAAGCAATGGCCGATACCGAGGCGCCCCAAGGAATCTTGGCGTTGTGCGCTTATCGTGAAAATACCCTCCATCGACTTGCACAACTAGCCCCTACCCGGCTTGCCTATTTCTGGGAGATGCAGGATCCAGGCAATAGCGGAACGGTAATTCGCACAGCCGATGCGACTGGCTTTGATGCCGTACTTTTCTCTGAAAAGAGTGTAGATATTTATAGTCCCAAGACGGTGCGCGCCACTGCTGGTTCACTCTGGCACGTGCCAGCGATTGAGGATGTTTCGGTAGAAGATCTCATTGAATTTGCTCGCGCTAATGGCTTCTCCACGATTGCCCTGGCAGGGGAGAGCGATCCCTCATTCCTCGATATTCCAGCTCATGAAAAAGTAATTCTTCTCTTTGGCAATGAAGCACGCGGCCTGCCCGAACTTGCCGGCGTGGATCATCGGGTTCATATCCCCATGAAAGGTCATGCGGAGAGCCTTAATGTTGCGATCGCAGCTGCTATATCCATGTTCCATTTCGGCATAGCGCAGTAACTCCAAACAAGCCCAACTCTCACCTAGTAGGATTTCACCCATGTCCCTGAGCGTCCCAGCAGTTGAAGCTGCCGTAAGCGCCGCCTTGGCCGCCATCGCCAATGCGAGCGATCTCGAAGAGCTCAAGCGAGTTAAAATCGAACACGTCGGCGATAAATCCGAAATCGCAAAAGCGAGCCAAGCGCTCGGAAAACTCGCTCCCGAAGAACGTGCTGAGTTTGGAAAAGTCGTCGGTGCTGCGAAAGGTCGCGTCAATGGCGCCTTTGAATCTCGACTGATCGAACTTGAGCGCGAACGTGATGAACGGGTTTTGGTTGAAGAGCGAGTGGATGTCACTCTGCCGGTACGTAAAGTTCTCCCTGGTGGCCTCCACCCGCTGACGATTCTCACCAACGAGATCAGCGATCTCTTTATTGGTCTGGGTTATCGTGTTGCTGAAGGCCCAGAGATGGAATCCGAGTGGCTCAACTTTGATGCGCTCAATATTCCGGCCGATCATCCAGCTCGTACTATGCAAGATACTTTCTTCGTCGAACCGTTATCTGCAAAGCTGGTTATGCGCACACATACTTCACCGGTACAGATTCGTACCATGCTGGAAAATCAGCCGCCAATGTATGTGATCTGCCCAGGTCGCACTTATCGTGCCGACGAACTTGATGCCACCCACACCCCAGTTTTTAGTCAAGTAGAAGGCCTCGTTATTGATCGTGGCATCACCATGGCAGATCTCAAGGGAACTCTTGATCACTTCGCACAAGCGATGTTTGGGCCAGAGGTAAAGACTCGCCTTCGCCCATCATTCTTCCCATTCACCGAACCGAGCGCGGAAGTTGATTTCTTCTTCAATGGTCGCTGGGTGGAGTGGGGCGGCTGCGGCATGGTCAATCAGAAAGTTTTGCGCGCTGCCGGAATAGATCCTGAGGAATTCTCGGGCTTTGCCTTTGGCATGGGCTTAGAACGAACTCTGATGGTTCGCCATGGCATCACCGATATGCACGACATTGTCGAAGGCGACATTCGTTTCACGCAGCAATTTGGAGTGGGTGCCTCATGAAAGTTCCATATTCCTGGCTGAGTGAATTTGCGGCACTTCCGCAAAATATCTCTCTTGAAGAACTTGAAAGTGCCTTTGTTCGAGTTGGTTTTGAAGTGGAATCAATCGATGTACAAGGTGAAGGTCTCACGGGACCGCTCGTTGTTGCGCGCGTAGAGAGTATTGAAGAGCTAAAAGAGCATAAGAAGCCGATTCGTTATGTCGGCCTCGACTGCGGTGAAGGTTCTACTCGATTTGTTATTTGCGGCGCTCAAAATTTCGCCGTTGGGGATTTGGTTGTGGCATCACTTCCTGGCGCTGTGTTGCCGGGGAATTTTGTCATCTCTGCTCGCGAAACTTATGGCAAAACCAGCAATGGCATGATCTGTTCAGCTCGCGAACTCGGCATCAGCGAAGAGCATTCTGGAATCATCGTACTAACCCCTGGCACTGCCGCGATTGGCGATAACGCTATTGAGCTACTGCAAATAAATGACCGCATTATCGATGTTGCGGTGAATCCTGATCGGGGTTATGCGCTCTCCATTCGTGGTTTGGCGCGAGAGTTGGCTGCTTCATTAGGCGTTGCCTACACCGATCCAGCGTCGCTCGTAGATACACAATCCTTAGAGATCAACAACAAGGGAGTTCAACCGATCATCGAGGATGCATCGGCAGTATCTGTTATTTACCTTCGAACGATAAGTGGATTTGATCCGCAAGCTAAGACTCCGCTCTGGATGTCACGTCGGATCGAGAAGTGCGGAATGCGCTCCATTTCCCTCGCTGTAGATATCACGAACTACGTGATGCTCGAATTAGGTCAACCGTTGCATGCTTTCGATCGCGCTCACATCAAGGGATCGCTCCATATCCGTCGTGCTGGATCTGAAAAGACATTCACCACGCTAGATGGTCAGGAGCGAAATCTCTCTGCAGAGGACCTCATGGTTGCCGACGATGAGCGCTCACTCGCATTGGCAGGAACGATGGGCGGTCTCAATTCCGAAGTTACCGAAACGACCACTGAGATCACTATCGAGGCCGCTCGATTCGATCCGATGAGCGTTGCCAAGAATTCCCGTAGACACCGCCTCTCATCTGAAGCATCGCGCAGATTGGAACGCGCTGTTGATCCGGCCTTGGCTGAGATCGCTTCTGCTCGAGCAGTAGCGCTGATGACTGAATTGGGCGGTGCTTCACATATGGGAAGTGCCCGCGCCGGTGACCCAATCTTTCCGTCCGCGTTGAGATTTAATCCACACTATCCATCAGAGCTTCTCGGCGTGGAAATTTCGCCTGATCAAGTCGAAGCGATGTTGAAAATCGTTGGTTGCGCAGTGGTTAAGAACTCTGATCGCGATTGGCTGGTCACACCAGCACAATGGCGACCTGATTTACTCAATCAGCCCGATCTCGTCGAAGAAGTGGCTCGCATGATTGGCTTTGATGCAATCCCTTCCCGGCTTCCAGTTGGTAAAGGTGGCGCGGCTCTATCACCGCTGCAAAAGCGCAAGAGAGTGACAGCGGCCAATCTGGCGACTGCCGGATTCGCTGAGGTCTACAACTTCCCATTCATCTCGCAGCAGATGTTGGATTCCTTAGGTTTTGTCGGAGATCGCGCGAAAGCTTTCCGTCTGGCAAATCCCATGTCAGAAGAGTTTCCGCTGCTCCGTACTCATTTACTTCCCGGGATACTTCAGACGGCTGTGCGAAATCAATCTCGAGGATTTAAGAACGTTGCTCTTTTTGAGATCGGCTCAGTCTTCCGTGACAATGTCGACCTTCCCGTTCAAGAAATAATCAGCACTGACGCGCGCCCCAGCGAAGAAACTTTGGCGAAGATTTACGGGGGAGTGCCGAAGCAGCCAATTCATGTTGCAGGCGTAGTGTTGGGTTCACTGGAAAGTAAGAGTTGGCAAGGCGTGCCATCTCCATTCTCGTGGAGCGATGCGATCGCAGCTGCTGAGAAGATTGTTGCCGACACTGGAAACGATTTCACTGTCCATGCTTCAGATTTTGCCCCTTGGCATCCTGGGCGCTGCGCCGAATTGCGAGTCGACGGCAAGGCGATCGCGCATGCTGGCGAACTTCATCCTCGCGTAGTGGCTGAACTTGGCCTACCACCTCGAAGTTGCGCCTTTGTCGTCGTATTGAGCGAGTTGCCATTCGTGCAAGTTGTCCGCACTCAGCCAATCTCCGCCATGCCGTTGGCGTCGCAGGATATTTCGCTTTTGGTTGATAGTTCGATTTCCGCAGGTGATGTCCAAGCGGCTTTGATTGAAGGAGCAGGCGACTTATTAGAGAGCGTTCTGCTCTTCGATCGCTACGACCAGGCCGAGCACGGAAAGGTCTCGCTGGCCTACACCTTGAATTTCCGAGCTCCCGATCGAACCCTCACTGCTGATGAAGTCACGGCATTTCGTGAGAAGGCCGGAGCTGTGGCAACCGAACGCCTGGGAGCAGTCGTTCGCTCATAGTTAGTATATTTATGCAGGTTCTTGAATAAATATGCTTAGCGGGTTATTCTTGCTCTATGAAAATCGGTGTTGTTGGCGCAAGTGGCTATGCAGGTGGCGAATTACTGAGACTGCTTTCAGGCCATCCAAGTTTTGAACTGGCCTACATTTCGGCGGGAAGTAACGCGGGGGAGCTCGTCACTTCTGTTCACCCACAACTCACCTCCTTCGCGGGTCAACGCTTTTCTCTTACAGATGTATCAGCAATCAATGAGTGTGATTTAGTTTTCTTTGCACTTCCACACGGTGAATCAGCGAAACTCATTGCGCAAATCGCTCCCCAAGTAAAGATTGTCGATTTAGGTGCGGATTTTCGCCTCACATCTGAATCTCAGTGGCGAAAATACTATGGTGGCGATTATGCGGGTAGTCGTACCTACGGCTTGCCAGAAATCACGCCAGTGGCAGAAATTGCGCTGGCAACACAGGTTGCTAATCCCGGTTGTTATGCCACCGCAATCGCGCTCTCACTTGCGCCAGCGATCGCTGCAGGCACAATCGAGGCAGATGACATTGTCGTAGTTGCCGCATCAGGCACTACCGGCGCAGGTCGTGGCGCCAAAGTTAATTTGCTGGGGAGTGAAGTTATGAACTCACTCACTTCATACAAATTTGGGGGAGTGCACCAGCACACTCCTGAGATCGAGCAAGTTCTCTCCTCGATAGCGGATTCTCAAGTCAAGATCTCCTTTACACCGATTCTTGCGCCCATGCCTCGTGGCATTCTGGCCACAAGTACAGCACGGCTGACTGAGCAGATTTCGTCAGAGAAGATGCGTGAGATCTATCAAAACTATTTCTCATCGCCATTTATTCATCTCCTGCCCGCTGGCCAACTACCGATGACTTCATCCGTGCTAGGAACAAATGACGTTCAGATGCAGATTGCGATCGATGAACATACCCAGAGATTGGTGATCTCTACTGCTATTGATAACCTCGGAAAAGGCGCCGCCGCCCAAGCGATCCAGAATGCCAACATCATTTCTGGTCTCGATCAGGCGACGGGTCTCACTCAACTAGGAGTGCGCTAATGAATACAACTCTCCCATTGGGATTTAGAGGCGCAGGCATCGCGGCTGGCATCAAGAGTTCTGGGGCAAAAGATCTCGCTCTGATCGTCAATGAAGGGCCAAAACGTTTTGCATCTGCCGTCTTTACTTCTAACAAAGTAGTGGCAGCGCCCGTAACGTGGAGTCGACAGGTTGTAGCTGACGGCGAAGTCACCGCTGTTGTGCTCAATAGCGGCGGCGCCAACGCTTGTACCGGCCCAGAGGGATTTGCTGATACACATAAGACGGCTGAAGTTGTGGCGAAGACATTGGGTATCTCGGCATCTGACGTTGTGGTCTGTTCCACTGGATTAATCGGATCCAGACTCCCTATGGATAACCTAATGGCCGGCGTTGTGAAAGCGGCGGGATTGCTCGATCGCGATTCAGGCTCGGATACTGCCCAAGCCATCATGACAACTGATTCGCACGCAAAATATTTCTCCGTCACCGTTAATGGAGTTTCTATCTACGGCATGGCAAAAGGTGCAGGAATGTTGGCGCCATCGCTAGCAACGATGTTAAGCGTTGTTGCTATAGACGCAATTGTCGATCCAGCAGTTGGCGATCGCGTCTTCAAAAAAGTTGTCGATCGCACCTTTAGCAGAATTGATTCAGACGGTTGCATGTCTACTAATGACACCGTGCTATTTATGGCTTCTGGCGCAAGTGGCATAGAGCTAACCGAAAAAGAGCTTGAGCATATGGTGATGGAATGTTGCGGCTATCTCGCTATGGAATTAATTGGCGATGCCGAAGGGCATTCCAAGATCGTTACTATTGTGACGAAAAATGCAAAGAGTGAAGCCGATGCGCTAGAAGTCGGACGATCATGCGCGCGCAACAATCTCTTGAAGTGCGCGATTCATGGCGAGGATCCCAATTGGGGGCGCGTACTTGCAGCCATCGGAACAACTTCTGCTGATTTCGATCCATACACAATTGATGTCTCTCTCAATGGCGTGATGGTCTGTCGCAATAGCGCGCCCGGAGATGATCGGACACTTGTAGAAATGAGTGATAAGGAAGTAGAGATCCTTATTGACCTCAAGGCGGGCGATTCGCAAGCAACTATTTGGACCAATGATTTAACCGCCGAATATGTTCACGAGAATTCGAGTTACTCCTCATGATTGTTATTAAATACGGCGGTCACGCACTGCCTGAGGCTGGAGCAATCGATCCAGTGCTGCAATTGATTGCACAAGAGCATAAATCAGGTCGCAAAATCATCCTTACTCACGGTGGTGGGCCGCAGATCAACGCAGCACTCTCCAAGCACGGGATTGCCAAGGAGATGGTCGGTGGGTATCGAAAGACAACTGCTGAAGTCTTTGAGATTGTTCAGGAAGTCTTATCTGGCAAAGTTTTGCGCACCATTGTTAACCAATTGATCGCTGCGGGAGTAGATGCGGTCGGTCTTTCCGCAGCCGATGGATCTCTGATTCGCGCAGAGAAGATGACAGTAAATGTCGATGGCGTCGCGAGAGATATCGGTTTAGTGGGCGATATCGCGCAGACAGATCCTTCGATACTTCACTCATTAATCTCGCTCGGGAAGTTGCCAGTAATTTCGCCAATTGGTGTCTCTACGACTGGCCAGGGTCTCAATCTGAATGCAGATTTGGTGGCCGGCGCTATCGGTGGGGCGATGGAAGCGGAGAGCGTGCTCTTCATGACGGATGTGGCGGGCATTTATCGCAACTGGCCTGATGAATCCTCTCTCATCTCAGATATTTCGGCGACAGAGTTAACGAAACTTTCTCCCACTTTCGCAGAAGGAATGGTTCCTAAGGTAAAGGCGGCGTTGGCAGCGATAGAGAGTGGAGCTCAATCAGTGCGAATTTTCGATGGGCGAAATGTGGCTCACCTGCGCGATGCTCTGAATGGCAGTGGCGGAACCCTGGTGAGACCATGATGAATTCACCACGGGAGCGCTGGCAGAACGCCCTCCAGAACAATTACGGCACACCTGCGATCTCTTTGAGTCATGGATTAGGCGCTGAAGTGTGGGATACCAGTGGTAAGCGCTACCTCGATCTGCTCGGTGGAATCGCCACCAATTTGCTGGGTCACGGTAACAAGGAAATTGCTGCAGCGATCTCTCACCAAGCATCACAGCTCACTCACGTCTCGAACTTCTATAGCCACGAACCTGTTATTGCACTGGCCGAAAAACTTCAAGGATTCACAGGAGATCAAAGCGCTCGAACCTTTTTCTGCAACTCGGGTGCCGAAGCCAACGAAGCTGCTTTTAAACTCTCTCGATTGACTGGTCGCAAAAGTGTTGTTGCTACTCAGGGAGCGTTTCATGGTCGCACAATGGGCGCTCTCTCACTCACCGGCCAGCCTTCAAAGCGCGATCCATTTAAGCCGTTGATTAAGGGCGTTAAACACGTTCCGTTTGGGGATATCAACGCTGCCAGAAGCGCGATCACTAAAAAAGTCGCGATGTTCATTGTCGAACCGATTCAGGGAGAGAATGGCGTTGTAGTTCCACCGGCAGGCTATCTTCGTGCGCTTCGTGAGTTCACTCAAAAGACCGGAACTCTGCTTGCTATTGATTGTGTACAGACCGGAATGGGTCGAACAGGGGAGTGGTTTGGGTATGAGGCGGAAGGCATTAAACCCGACATCATTACTCTAGCCAAAGGTTTAGGGGCAGGACTGCCGTTAGGTGCCACCATCGCATTGGGAAGAGCGGCCACGCTATTTGCGCCAGGCTCTCATGGCTCCACCTTTGGAGGCAGCCCCATCGCCTGCGCAGCCGCTAATGCTCAGATCGCAATTATCGAACGAGATGGACTGCTCGCCAGTAATGACGAGAAGGGCAAGTTTCTTAAAGAACAGATCTCTCAGATGGAGGGGGTAAATCATGTTCGAGGTTCGGGTCTCTTATTAGGAATAGTTCTCTCGGCCCCCAACGCTAAGGCGATTAACGCTCGCCTTCTGGAACGCGGTTATTTGACCAATGCAACTTCAGAAGATGTTCTGCGAATTGCTCCGGCTTACACCATTTCGAAAGACCAACTTGAAGAATTCATTGCAGCGTTCAGAGACGAGTTAATTCATGGCTAAATCACCACAACTATCATCTGCAGCTCGACGGGCATTGATCACTACTTTGCTGAGTGAAGGAGGAATCAATTCCCAAGCGGATTTAGTCGAACGACTGAAGCTGGAAGGAGTGGCTGTCACTCAAGCTACCGCTTCACGCGATCTAGATGAGATTGGTGCTGTCCGCGGACGCCATGGCTATCACTTGGATTCTGGTTCGGCAAAGCCCCCTACGATTCAGCGGGGAAGTGATCTGATCTTGAGTGTTGAATCCAGTGGCAATCTCGCTGTCGTCCGAACTCCTCCGGGTGGAGCTCAATTATTAGCCTCGGCTCTTGATCATGCTTCTAAGAACGGTGACCTGCATTCGGTAATTGGAACTATCGCGGGCGATGACACGGTACTGGTCGTTGCTCGTACCGCCAATGGTGGCGCGGGACTTGCGAAAGAATTAGCCACCTTTTCGACTCGTAAGAAAGTAAAATAGGGAATCTGTTGGGTCGATCTTCGACCTCACAACTATGGGATTGAGGCAATGCAATGGCGCTATGGGGCGGACGTTTTTCGCAGGGACCGAGCGAATCGGTGGCTGCCCTCTCTCGCTCTGTTCATTTTGATTGGTGCTTGGCGCCATACGATGTTCGCGTCAACATTGCCCACCTGCACGGCTTAGTCGGCAATAACGTTATCTCGGAAAATGATGGCGCTGCCATCGAAAAAGCGCTCCGCGAATTAGCTGCAGAGATCTCTGCAGGCAAGTTCTCTTACATCGACAGCGATGAGGATGTGCACAGTGCCATCGAGCGCGGATTAACTGCAAAGTTGGGGCCGTTAGGTGGAGCAATCCGAGCTGGGCGTTCTCGTAATGACCTCGTCGTGACAGATTTCAAGTTGTACATAATCGATAATCTTCTAGAAATTGCTGGCGCCCTGACTCAGTTGGTGGCTGCAATTAATGGTCAGGCGGGAAAGCATCTCACTTCGATCGCGCCGGGCTTCACCCACTTGCAGCATGCCCAGCCCATTCTCTTCGGGCACGAACTCGCGAAGCACTCCCATGG
>CAIQXR010000155.1 GCA_903875815.1 uncultured Actinomycetes bacterium | reverse complement strand
GGAAGTGCGACTGGTTTCTCAACTGTTAATTTCGGTTCCGGAATTTCGAGTATCGGTGTAAATGCATTTAAGCAAAATGGAATTACCCGAGGCTGGATTCCGGTATTCCCATCAACAATTACATCGATTGGGCAGAACGCCTTCACCTACAACCCCAATATGACGACCATTCGATTTGGTAGCGACACTACTTCGGCTATCACTTCAATCGATAACGCCGCTTTTGATCCTACATATGTGAAGAGCGTTCAATATTGTGGGCCAACGGGGACCGTGCTTAGTAATTATTTAAAGAATCGACTCCCAAGCGCAGTTGTTTGGTGTAACAACGTTGCCCCAAATGCTCCGACGATTACTACAACTCCGCAGACTACTCAACAGGTTACTGTGAACTGGTCAAAGGGTCTGACTTTGAATGAGCCACCTACGGATACTTTCACTGTTCAATACTCAACTGGTGGTGGAGCTTGGATAACTGTTGCTTATGACACGACCACACCACTTTCATCGCGAATCACAGGGCTTACCAATGGCACGACGTACAGCTTCCGAGTGGCGGCAAACAACATAGCTGGCGCAAGTTCGTTTTCAACCGTCGTCCAAGCAACACCTCTCGGCATACCGGTAGTTCCAACTTTCGATACCTCGGTTGCGATCTCTGGTGGCTTTATTTTCAACATCACCAATTATGACTCTCGTAGTGCATGGAGTGAGACTATAACTGCTGGCCTGGGCACTATTACGGCAGGAACCCCGGTTGGCAATCGCCTGCCGATTACGGTCTCGGGAATGAATCCAGGTGGAACGACCTCGATTCAAGTGACCACTACTCGGGCGACCTATGACACGGGAGTTGCAAATACTTCCGGCACTTCCTTGAGCGCGGCCTTAACTCCAGTTATTGCAGCCCCAGTGGTAAACACCGACGGATATACCGCTGCGATCACGAACTACGATTCCAATTACACCTGGCGCGTTATGACCTCGTCTGGGTCTGCCACGATTACTGATGGCGTGATCATCGTTACTGGTGCGAACTTTGCAACCAGCGTTACCGAAACTGTCACGACAACGCGCGCAACACATGACACTGGTAGCGCAACGGTTTCGGCGACGACTTTAACTGCGTTGACTTTCACCTATTACGGAAATGGAAGTACCGGAGGAGCTGTTCCTACCGACGCTTCAATGAATCGCACCAATGGCACAGGAACGGTCTTAGGTAATACTGGGAATCTCGTCAAGTTGGGCTACCAATTTATGGGTTGGAATCTGAATTCAAGTAACACCGGTACTACCTATGTAGCAGGGGATTCCTTCCAACTCGCTAATGCCGCAATCTCTTTTTATGCGCAATGGTCAGCACTTCCATATTACGTGACTTATAACGCCACCGAGGCAAGCAGCGGGGCAGTGCCAATTGATGCTGCAACTTACAACATTGCTAATGCAGCAAATATTCGAGGCAATTCTGGAAGTTTGCAACGCACGGGTTATTTATTTGCGGGATGGGCTATTAACGCAGATCGGTCTGGTCGTATTTATCAATCAGGTGACACCTACACGATCGGAACAAGTGACTTAAATCTTTGGGCTGCCTGGAACCCGATTACTTATTCGATCACCTATAACGCAAACGGTGCTTCTGGTTCTCCTAGCAAAAGCTCTGATTCCTACACGGTGGATGCAGCAGTGGCTCGCCTATCAACTGTGGGCACAATGGAAAAAACAGGATACAACTTCGGTGGCTGGGGCACGCAGGCCGTCGGTGGAATCTTCACGGATTCATTTACAGTTGCGGCAAATACCACTTTGTATGCGCAATGGAATATTGCAAGTTATTTGTTAACGTATGATCTCGCCGGCGGAACCGGCACTGTACCTGCTGCGGTAAGTACAAATTATCTCTCTCAAATTACCTTGCCATCGGCATCCGATTTTACAAAGGTAGATACGAATACTCCGCCAATTACCTACGCATTTGTAGCCTGGAGTGGGCCATCGGGAACATATAACCCTGGTCAGACCTATTTCATGCCAGCCGGTTCACTCACCTTCACTGCAATCTGGACTCGCATTTACAACGTTAAGTACAGTTTTAGTGGTGGAAGTGTTGGTTCGCCTATTGCTGATCAGCAAAAAGTTTCAGGTGACACGATCACTATTACTGCCACGGTACCAACACGTGATGGTTATGAATTTACGGGCTGGGCCGATCAGAGTGGGCCGATTGCGAGTTGGACAGATCAAAATGGTCAGAGCGCAGATGGCCGACCTATCTACACCGTGAGCGACGGTCACTATCTGCTTTATGCAACATGGAGCGCTATTCAATATTCAGTAACTTACGATGGCGCTGGTGGTTCGCCCGCTCCAACCGAATCCAGTAAAACCATCGGTCAGAGTTTCACTGTAGGGGCAGCTCCTACTAAGACGGGATACGACTTCAAGGGCTGGAACGAAGGGCTTAACACCTATGCAGCTGGCGCAACTTATGTTGTCGGGAAGTACAACATTGGCTTTACTGCGCAATGGCAAGCGCATATTTACCAGGTCGCTTACGACTTGAATGGCGCCTCTGGAAGTGCTGGCGGAACTCACGCTTACACCTTTGGAACACCTGCGTACACCTTGCCAACATCGGGCTTCGCACTTACTGATTACAACTTTGGCGGATGGGCAGCTTCACCAGGTGGCCCTTCTGTTGGTACAACTTATTCAGCCAACTCTGACATAACTCTCTACGCCACCTGGAATATCGCAATCTATCGTCTGACCTTTGATGCCCAAAGTGGCACCAGCGATAGTGCAACTGCGAAAGTAACTATTGGAAGTGCGTTGACATTGCCACAAGCAACCCGTGCGCATTACACGTTAAATGGATGGTCAGACCAGCCGACAGGTGGATCTCTTACCGCTGCTGGAGCTCCTTATACGCCAGCGAGTGATCAGACTTTGTACGCACAATGGGCGCTACAAATTTTCACGGTGACCTATAACGGAAATGGCGGGGTATCGGATTCTTCCTCCGCATCCATGACTTATGGATCTTCGACTGCTCTAGTACTTCCATCAGCATCTCGAAGCAATTATGTATTTGCGGGTTGGTACTCCGCCGCTTCTGGTGGTTACCTCGTCGGAAATCGGGGAGATAATTTCGTTCCTACTGCCTCTCGCACGCTTTATGCGCATTGGACGCAAGTATCTCTCGCAGGACTAGGGGATGCCGTAAAGATTGCTGAAGTGACAGTCGTGGCAGGAAACGATGCCTCCTTTACAGCAGGTAGCCGAGGAAGTAGCGCGACAGTTAGCTACACCGCCGATAGTTTGCCGAATGGAACTGTCATTAGTGCATATGTACAAGCGTCAACTGCGCGTGCAGCTTCGCTCATTGACCCGAATTCCAATTTCATTCTTTCGATGGTGGTTGCCTGGGTAGCTCCTGATGGAACTGTGCCAAATACAGCAGATGGCAAGCCGATCGCCATGACTATTTCAAATTCTGGAATTAAAGAAGGTTCTCGAGTCTATGGATTACTCGGTGAATCTCCGCGATTCCTTGGCGTCGCAACACAAGATGGCAGCGTTCAAGTCTCTTTAACTCAAGATCCAACAGTGACTGTTGCAATCACGCGACCAGATTCTGCCACTGCAGTGACTGCTGCAGATATCGATGATATTTCTGCGGTAATCACCTGGAGCGCGCCCCTTGTAACAGGTGGATCTCCCATCACTAATTACACGGCCACATCCAATACCGGCGTGAGCTGCACAAGCACGACTACTTCATGTGTAGTTACTGGCCTTGTCGCCTCGACTGATTACACATTTACCGTGGTTGCACAGAATGTCATCGGATCGAGTGATCAGAGCGCACCGTCGCTATTTATCACCACAGCAGTCGCCTCTACTCCACCTCCATCATCCCCAGCACCTTCAAATTCTTCTCCCGCAATCGTGGTGGCTGCCGTTGTTGTAGAAACCAAGACAGTGGTCGCAGTGGTCACTCCAAAGATCGACACAACTACTGCGAATTTGCCCATCAATCCGGTGGAACAAGATTCACAGACTGCTACTCCAGAAGTTCAGGCGTTGTCCGATGCTGCAAATGCTGCGCATAAATATCTTCCCGCAGTCAGTTTGTATTCAGTGACCAAGAAGTTTACGCTCACACCTTACGAATTGAAATATTTGCGCAAATATATTTCTACGCTCAAACCAACTGCGATAGTCACTTGTATTGGCTACACCTACACTCAAATTCTTCCACTGGCTAAAGCAACTGCTCTGGCGAAGAAGCAGGCAACATCCGTATGTGCGGTCATCAAGAGTTATCGAAAGACGCTTCGCACCGTCATCGCCATTCGACCCGCTAAATCTGCGCCATCAGCGGCAGTGGGAGCCAAGTGGGTGGCAGTGAGCTATCGCGTAGATGGCTATGACCCAGCCACGATAGCCAAACTCCACTCGAAGCCAGGAAAGAAGTAAGGCGACGCCACGTGTCTGACGACTTCTACTACGACGATCCGATTGAGGAGAACTACGCGCCTCGTCGTAAAGCACCCATGGTCCTAGCGATGCTGCTGTTGGCAGTTACTGGCTCTTTCTTTCTCAAGACAACGCTTGCCGCAAATATTTCTATTAGCACGGGCGTTGCAGTTGAGTTTGGACAAGGCGTTGCGGTCACTTCGGCCTGTTCCGGAGCATCGATTCTCACAATGCGCCCCAACGGAACCTTTATTAATGGATCTGGTGCCGGCGGCTTCTATCTCTCATCGGTTACCGTATCGGGAATTCCATCTTCTTGTTACGGCGCAGATTTCACAATTTCCGCTTTTGCTTCGAGCGGAAATGCGCCCTTACCTATCTTTAATACTTCGGCGACAAGCGCTGTTATTTATGACAACTCCGGAACTTTTACTATCGGACACGGTGCGGCTGGCACTCTTGTGACAAGTGGTTCAGGAAGTTTCACTGTGACTTTTGCATCACCGGTGGCGTTGGCATCGAGTGTTGCGAAACTATCGCTCCAAAGTGCTAGCCATTCACCACTGACATGCACGAGCGATGGCGTATGTTCACTGGGTGACACCGGCCCCGGAGGTGGCACCGTTTATTATTACAATGCTGCAGGTTTCAATTGTGGTCCTAGTTTTAATGCAACGGGAAGTCCGACCGGCGGGCTCTGCCATTACCTGGAAGCAGCGCCTGCGACTTGGCAAGGAGGATCAGATCATGATCACGAAATTGGATTGGTTCCGCCAGCTATCGATAGTGTGAATATTCCTAATTTGCCGCGAACTGCCATCATTAATTCCACATCTGAATTAGGACTTGGTTATTCGTACACAAATATCATCGTTGCTGCTTCACCTGATCTCACCTATGGCGCCGGACGTACTCGAACGTATCGAGGCGGCGGTTTGAGCGATTGGTACCTTCCCGATACAACTGAACTCAACCAATTATGTAAATATGTATCTGGCCAACCGTGGACCAGTGATGCCACGGTTTGTACCGGCTCGGCAAATCCAACTCTGGGCATCGTCCTGGATCACCAATATTGGGCTTCCTCAGGAAATAACCAAGATGGACATGCCAACGTCGACCAATTCATGGGCAATGGCTCTCAGTCAGATTCGTACTACAGCTGGGCCTTTGAAGTTCGGGCAATCCGAGCTTTCTAGCCACCCTTCCCCGCCTGGCATCCCAACTAGGTGCCCCCCGCCTGCGCGTGCCCAGCCCCGCTTCGACTTGAAGAAGGCCGAGGAGGCCCATAGGCTTGGCGTTAGCACTCTCGGGCCCCGTCTGCTAATTCAGCAGCTCCCGGGCAGTGGATATCCGATCGAATCTATATGAAGGAGCAATCATGGCCGTAGCCATTAAGCCACTCGATGATCGTCTTGTTGTTAAGGCAAATGAAGCTGAGCAGAAGACTGCATCAGGACTCGTCATTCCAGATACCGCTGTTGAGAAGCCACAAGAAGGCACCGTTATTGCCGTAGGGCCAGGTCGTTTCGACAATGGCGTGCGCGTACCAATGGATGTCAAGGTCGGCGACGTCGTTCTATATAGCAAGTACGGCGGAACTGAAGTGAAGTACAACGCTGAGGAGTACCTCGTACTTTCAGCTCGCGATGTACTTGCTGTTATTGAGAAGAACTAACGCGCATGGGTAAGAGCCTGCAATTCGACGAGTCCGCTCGTCGCGCGATGGAGCGCGGAGTAAATATCCTCGCTGACACCGTCAAGGTAACACTCGGACCTAAGGGCCGTAACGTTGTTATCGCAAAGTCTTATGGCGCACCACTCATCACCAATGATGGTGTGACAATCGCCAAGGAGATCGAACTCTCTGATCCAGCCGAGAACATGGGCGCACAACTTGTTAAGCAAGTTGCTGAGCGCACCAATGATGTCGCCGGTGATGGAACAACCACAGCTACCGTGCTTGCACAAGCTATGGTCAAGGAAGGTCTTCGTAACCTCGCCGCTGGCGCACAGCCAATGGGCATCAAGGCCGGTATCGAAGCTGCTGTTAAGGCAGTCTCGGAAGAGCTCAAGAAGAACTCCACTGCAGTCTCTGAGAAGTCTCAGATCGCAGATGTTGCGACTATTTCGGCTCAGGACAAAGTCATTGGCGATCTCATCGCGGAAGCGATGGAAAAGGTTGGCAAGGATGGCGTCATCACCGTTGAAGAATCGTCAACAACTGGCGTAGACCTCGTCTTCACCGAAGGTATGCAGTTCGATAAGGGCTACATCTCTCCTTACTTTGTGACCGATAACGATCGCATGGAGACTGTTCTTGAAGATGCTTACATCCTCATCTCTGGTCAGAAGATCTCTGCTATCGGCGAGATCCTTCCTGTCCTCGAGAAGGTTGCTGCGGCAAACAAGCCACTTTTGATCATCGCTGAAGATCTAGAAGGCGAAGCGCTTTCTACTCTTGTGGTCAACCGCATGCGCGGAACATTCACATCAGCTGCAGTTCGTGCACCTGGCTTCGGCGATCGCCGCAAGGCTATGTTGCAAGACATCGCAATCCTTACTGGCGGACAGGTCATCTCATCTGAGGTCGGTTTGAAGCTTGAGGCAGTTTCTTTGGAACTTCTCGGTCGCGCTCGCCGCATCGTGATCACCAAGGACAACACCACCATCATTGATGGCGCTGGCGATAAGGCAGAAGTTGCTGCTCGCGTCTCTGAAATCCGCAGCGAATTGGCTAATACCGATTCTGACTGGGATAAAGAGAAGTTGCAGGAGCGCGTTGCCAAGCTTGCTGGTGGAGTTTGCGTGATTCAGGTCGGCGCACATACTGAGGTAGAACTCAAGGAGAAGAAGCTTCGCCTTGAAGATGCTATTTCAGCAACCCGCGCAGCAGTCGAAGAGGGCATCGTCGTTGGTGGCGGAGCAGCTCTCGTCCACGCGGCAAGTGTCCTCGATAACGATCTTGGCTTCGAAGGGGACGCTGCAGTTGGCGTTCGCCTCGTTCGCAAGGCTTGCGATGAGCCACTTCGTTGGATCGCAGAGAATGCTGGCCACGAAGGTTATGTCGTTGTCGCCAAGGTTCGCAGCATGAAGCCTGATGAAGGATTCAACGCTGGTACTGAAGTCTACGAAGATCTCGTCAAGGTAGGTGTCATCGATCCCGTTAAGGTGACTCGCTCTGCACTTGCTAACGCAGCATCGATCGCAGCAATGTTCATCACAACAGAAGCGCTCGTCTTTGAGACTCCTGAAGCAGAACAAGCAGAGGCAGCATCTGGTCATGGCCACAGCCATGGACCTGGTGGACACTCTCACTAATTCCGTCGGGGCTTCGGCCCAGAAAAGGGGCTCTGCGCTTCGGTGCGGGGCCCTTTTTCATGCTTCAATAAACCATGGCTAACGCGCTTATGACACTTTCCATCGATTGCGGTGGCTTGAGTATTAAGTCATCAGTGCTCGATAGCGCAGGCACTATGCATGCCCAGCCCGTTGCCATTCCCACGCCATATCCGCTCTCACCTGCAACGATGGTCGCCACCGTTGCAGAGATTGCGGCGCAGCTACCCAAAGCCGACCGCATCACCATTGGCTTTCCCGGAATGATTCGTCACGGTGTGGTGATCCATACTCCGCACTACATCAATCCCAAAGGGCCACGAACAAAATCAGATCCGGAACTCATCGCTGCTTGGAAGGGTTTTGATCTGCAGAGCGCCGTTGCTGCTGCCATGAAACTTCCGACGCTGGTCCTCAATGATGCGGAAGTTCACGGGGCAGGAGTTATTTCTGGAAGCGGGTTGGAAGTTGTCTTAACTTTAGGAACTGGACTTGGCTACGCCCTCTTTGATGGCGGAAAGTTAGCTCCCCATATTGAGCTTTCGCATGCACCCATCCGCAGGTCCACCAGCTACGACACCTGGATTGGTGAACACGAGCGCCGTCGGTTAGGTGATGCATTCTGGTCGCGACGAGTACGCGATATGGTCGCCGATCTTCGCCCCGTCTTTCATTGGGATCGCCTCTATTTAGGTGGCGGCAACTCCAATCGATTGAAAGCTTCCACTCTCAAGGCACTTGGTGATGATGTCGTCATCGTGCCCAATGCCGCTGGCATTACTGGGGGAGTCCGGGCCTGGGAGTTCTAGGGTCGCTCAACGTGCATCCCCTCTTGCAATAGGTTAGTATTTGCGAATCATTCGCAATAAGAGGAGAGTTCTTTGACCAAGGTCCCACGCACGGATGCGCCTAAGCGCTCGCGCAACCCCTTTGCCAGCCTCTCTGCCCAGGAGCGCCAGCGTTTACTCGCGATGTTCGGCGTGATCTTCTTCCTGCTTATCGGCGGAACCATCCTGATGTTTGCTGCTACCTCGGGCCACTATCGCCTCAGTGATGGCACAACCTTTGGTTGGGGCACAGGGTTACTCGCTTTGTCGCTCGGAATGCGCCACGCCTTCGATGCCGACCATATCTCGGCGATCGATAACACCACTCGTAAATTGATGTCAGAAGGTCAGCGCCCCATGGGCGTGGGCTTCTTCTTCTCGCTCGGCCACTCATCGGTGGTGACTGCGCTCGCAGTTGTTTTGAACTTTGGAATTAAATCATTGGGTGGC
>CAIQXR010000154.1 GCA_903875815.1 uncultured Actinomycetes bacterium | reverse complement strand
GTTTATTTTCTGTGGCACTAATCCCGCGGGTTGCCCCGGGTGGCCGTTAGCCATCACCTTGCTCTGTGGAGTCCGGACTTTCCTCGGTACTTGCGTAACGCGGTGATCCGGGCGACTCTCTTGGCTTAAGGATACTCTTCCGACGTGTATCTCTTGCTACCTCCCAGCGAGGGGAAAAATGAGCCAGATTCGAGTGCTCCGCTTGATCTCTCGCATCTCTCCTTCTACGAAGAGCTCACGCCCGTGCGCTCGATGGTCCTGAAGAAGCATAAGGAGGTCGACCAGAAGGCGATTGCCCCCGCGCACCAGGTCTACTCAGGTGTTCTCTACCAAGCCTTGGATTACTCAACACTTTCGGCTGCAAGCAAGAAAATCGCACATCGAAACACCATCATCATTTCTGCCGCCTTCGGTTTGCTTCGTTTGAAGGATGAGATTCCCTATTACAAATTTAAAATCGAAAACGCATTATGGAAGGGTGACATTGCCCGAGCGCTGAATGGCTTCGATGATGAATTGATCGTCGATGCTCGATCCTCGACTTATGCCTCAGTCTGGACGCCCAATCCACTCAATACCGTGGGCATCCGCGTATTTAATAAAGTGAATGGCGATCTCAAAGTCATCACCCATATGTCAAAGAAGACCAGAGGTGAAGTGGCTAGATATCTATTTGAGAAAGAGATCGAGCCTCGCACGCCCCGTGAATTACATCAACAACTCAACAAGAAATTCTCTTGCCGCCTTGTTACTCCAGAGGAAAAGAAGAGTTGGTTTATTGATGTGATTGTGTGAGGCCGATATGGCTTCGCTCGCTGAGTGACTTCAGCGCCCGTAATCCGTCCGATGGATAAATGTGAGCAGTAGTTATGCTGCACGGCGCGACATCGATATGGAAGAAAGTCTCAATTGGAACACCCATGACGGCGCACGCTACAGCCTTCACAACTACATTGTGAGTTACAACAACAATGGTCTTGCCCGGGTAATCCAGCGCAAGATCTCCCAAAGGAAGCCCGATCCGATCAAGGACATCTTCGTAGGACTCTCCACCCTTAGGTGCGAAACTGGTGTCACTGACCCAGGCTTGCCATTCGTTGGGATAAAGCTTCTGCACTTCAGCGACAGTTAAACCATCCCACTCACCGAAAGCACATTCCACCCATGACTCGTCATAGTGAATATCAAGGCCAGTAGTTTTCTGAATCTCCTCCGCGGTCTGGCGGGTGCGGACCATCGGTGAAGCAATAATCATGTCGGGCTTGCGCGCTGCGATTTCAGATGCCACTTGCTTTGCTTGGGCGATACCGATATCGCTGAGCTCTGGATCAGAACCACCCGCGCCAGAGAAGCGGCGTTCAGGAGTCAGAATGGTTTCGCCGTGGCGGATAAAGTAAATGATCGTGGGCTTCTCCCCCGAAACGAGTCGCTCGGTCAAGAAATTCTTCTGCTGGGGAGCAGCGGGAGTGCTGGTATCGCCATCGAGCGCTTTATTTGCAAGGCGATCGGCATGAGAATTTTGATCGCGAGGAATCCATTTATATGTGACAAGCGATGGATCATGAGCTTCGCGGGCATCTTTGGCAAGAACTCGCATGCCAGGATGCTTGATCTGCCAACGTCCTGACATCTGCTCGACGACTAACTTAGAATCCATATGGACTTCGACGGTAGCGGTGGGATCAATTTCATTTACTTTGCGAAGTGCAGCCAATAGTCCGTTGTATTCCGCAACGTTATTGGTTTCGATACCAATGGTCTGATAGAGCTCGTGCAGGATCTTGCCGTTTTCCGTGACAACTGCGCCGTATGCTGCTGGACCAGGATTGCCGCGCGAGCCACCATCAGCGCTACAAATAAAGTGGCGTGCCATTAGATGCGCACCAAAATTCGACGGCACTCTTCACAGCGAACTATCTCTTCAAGATCCAGGCTCTTGATGCGTTCGAGTTCAATGGCATTAACAGCGAGGTTACAACCGCCACATTTTCCGCCTACGAGTGCGCCAGCGCCGATGCCGTACTCCTTCGCGCGAATCTTTTCGTAAAGATCAATGAGTGCAGCGTCAATCTTGGGAGCCACCAAAGTCCGCTCGCTCTTCTTGAGTGCGATCTCGCGTTCGAATTCTGTCACTGCATTCTCGAGGCGAACGTTAAGTTCGAGTTCAAGCTTCTTCAGACCTTCTTCATCGCTCAGCAAAGTGTTGACGCGGGCTTGCGCCTCTTCGACTTTCATCATGATCTCAAGTTCACCATCTTCGAGTTCGGCTTTGCGCTTAGCCAAGGTCGCAAGTTCGTGCTGAGTCTGCTCTAATTCTTTAGGAGTTCCGGCGCCAGAAGATAAGCGCTTCTCATCTTTTTCCATGCGAGCAGTGACTTGCTCGACATCTACTTCCGAGCGTCGCAAGTCGATGGTGACATCAGCGAGAGCGGCTTCGGCTATTACTAATTCATCTGCTACTAGTTTCATCCGGCCATGAATCGCTGTGATCTGTTCGCGTTCAGGCAGAGCTGCCATCTTGGCTGTGGCATGGGAGATTGCGGTATCGATTTCTTGGAGATTGAGCAGGAGATGCTGGTCCGTGACAGAGGCTTTCATGGAGTTCTCCTTGTTGTAACGCTCATATGTAATTCTGACTTGCTGGTGCGCGCTGAGGGGTTCGAACCCCCGACATCCTCGGTGTAAACGAGGCGCTCTACCGCTGAGCTAAGCACGCTGGTTCCCGAACTCTATCGTGAGTTCGGGATATCTAAAAATTCCACACATTTACGCGTGGATACACCCCGCAGGGCGGTAAATATTTAGAGGGCTGCGAGCGCTGCCTTGTAGTCAGCGTTGCTGCGCGCATCGCCAAGGCCATTGACTACCTGCCAGCGAACGATGCCTTCTTTATCGATGATGAAAGTTCCGCGAAGGGCGCAACCACGAGCTTCATCGAAGATGCCGTAAGCCTTTGCAACTTCACCGTGTGGCCAGAAGTCTGCGAGGACAGGGAAGGTGTATCCCTCTTTCTCGGCGAAGACTTTCTGAGTGAACATCGAGTCACACGAGACGGCAAGTACTTGCACATCATCATTTTCAAATGAGCTGAGATCATCGCGGACTGCGCAAAGTTCTCCCGTGCAGGTGCCAGTAAATGCGAATGGAATAAAGAGAAGGACAACATTCTTCTTGCCCTTGAAATCGGCGAGTGAAACAGGTGCGCCGAATTGATCATTCAGAGTAAAAGTTGGAGCTGCTGTGCCAAGTGTGAGAGTCATAGTGCGAACTCTACTTGCGGTTGCCCTTCTGCGCCGAACTGCCCGAGCGAGTGGTCAACTTGGTAGCGATCCAATCGGCTCCTACTGCAAAAGAACTAGTCTGCGAGAGTCCGGCCGTCGGAGCGGCATCTTGAATATCACTGGGCTCGACGTGACCGTCGCGACCAACTTTGGGAGTTAAGAGCCAGAGAACGCCATCTTCAGAGAGGAAAGTGAGGCCATCGACCATCTCATCGACGAGATCGCCATCGCCATCACGGAACCACAAGAGGACAGCATCGACCACTTCATTGGCTGAACCATCTAAGAGCTCGTCGCCAGTTGTGGCCACAATGGATTGCCGCAGGGCCTGATCGACATCGGAATCTAGCCCGATCTCTTGAATCAAGTCGCCCGATTTGATGCCGAGGCGCTCAGAAATAGCGACCTCCGTCATTGCTGTGATCTCCCCCGCACAGGGACTAGTCCACTCTCAAATGGCCCAGGGCGCAAGGCTTTGGCGGTGGAATTTCGGTGAATTTGGGCGGCAAAATCATGGAAAGATATTCCCCATGAGCACACCTTCTGACGCTGGCCAGTACGACATCAATCTCTCCCACCAGTCTTCACAGGGACCAGATGGCCTTCTCAATCAGTTAGTTGATACCGATCCCGCCGAAACTGCCGAATGGGGCGATTCGCTCGACGCCGTTCTCAAGAGCGCTGGACCTGTTCGAGCTCGCTACTTGCTCCTCAACATGATGCAACGCGCTCAGCAGAAGAACTTAGGTGTCTCTTCACTTCGTGGAACTGACTACATCAACACCATTCCGCCACTTCTTGAGCCAGCATTTCCTGGCGATGAAGAGATGGAGCGTCGCATCCGCGCCTACGTTCGCTGGAACGCAGCAATCATGGTGCACCGCGCACAACGCCCAGGAGTTGGCGTTGGTGGCCACATCTCTACCTACGCATCTTCCGCTTCACTCTACGAAGTTGGCTTCAACCACTTCTTCCGCGGCAAGAACCATCCTGGTGGCGGCGATCAGATCTTCTTCCAGGGCCACGCCAGCCCCGGTATGTATGCCCGCGCATTTGTTGAAGGACGATTTACCGAAGATCAGATGGATGGCTTCCGCCAAGAACTTTCACACGCAGCTGGCGGTCTATCTTCGTATCCGCACCCACGTCTCATGCCTGAGTTCTGGGAGTTCCCTACCGTTTCGATGGGCCTTGGTCCGATCAATGCAATTTATCAAGCACGCTTCAACCGCTACCTCCATGGTCGCGGCCTAAAAGACACCAGCGATCAGCATGTCTG
>CAIQXR010000153.1 GCA_903875815.1 uncultured Actinomycetes bacterium | reverse complement strand
GGTACCAAGGGAGTACTGCCGGCGCTTGCGGAGATGCGCGCCAAGCGCCATCACATCGCCATCGTTCTGGATGAATATGGCGGCACCGATGGCATCGTCACCATGGAGGATCTGGTCGAACGCGTGATCGGTGATATTCACGATGAATACGATGAAGAATCGGGTGAAGTAGTCCAAAGCCAGAAAGTCGGAGATTACGAAGTCGATGCCCTTATTTCTGTGGAGGATCTCGCTGACGAGACGGGCGTAGCGCTCGCCGATGGCCCTTATGAAACTTTAGGTGGCTACGTCATGCACGAGCTAGGCCGCTTGCCGGTAGTGGGGGACATACTCGAGATCGAAGGCGCCCGCCTCACCGTCCTCACGATGGAGGGAAAGCGAGCAGGTCGATTACTGATCTCCCGCAAGGAATGGAAAGATGAGGCCCATGAGCGCTAATTCACCTCAAGGAAAGCGAGTCCTCTCGGGCATTCAGCCTACCCACGACTCTTTTCACCTCGGTAATTATCTCGGCGCCCTGCGCCAATGGGTAGCGCTACAAGAGAGCCATGATGCTTTTTACTGCGTCGTCGATCTTCATGCACTGACAGTTCAGCCTGATCCCGTGGCACTTCGCAAGCGCACACTTGCTTCAGTCGCACAATTGATCGCGCTAGGAATTGACCCAGAAAAATCCACACTCTTTATTCAGTCTCACGTACCTGCCCACAATCAATTGGGTTGGGTGATGGAATGTCTCACGGGCTTTGGCGAAGCTGGCCGCATGACCCAATTTAAAGATAAGTCCCAGAAGAGCGGGGCCGATCGCACCGTCGTTGGACTCTTTACCTATCCAATTTTGCAAGCGGCCGACATTCTTCTCTATCAGGCAAATCTTGTTCCAGTGGGCGAAGATCAACGTCAGCACATTGAATTAACTCGCGATTTGGGTCAGCGCTTCAACTCAACCTATTCCGCAGCGGGCGCCACTTTCACGATCCCCGAGGCATACATTCTTAAAGCAGCCGCCAAGATAAATGACTTGCAGGATCCCACTTCCAAGATGAGTAAATCTGCTGCTTCGCAGAATGGTGTCATCGAAATCATGGATGCACCGGAAGTGAATTTGAAGAAAATCAAGAGCGCCGTGACCGACACCGGTCGCGAAGTGAAATTTGATGAGAAAGAGAAGCCAGGTGTCTCCAATCTTCTCACCATCTATAGCGCACTTACCGGAAAGTCGATTGCCGATTCCGAGGCAGACTTCGATGGCAAGGGCTATGGCGATTTCAAATTAGGAGTTGCTGAAGTCGTCGTGGATTACTTCGCACCGGTTCGCGCAAAGGCGCTCGAACTTCTTGAAGATCCTGGCTACCTGAATTCACTCTTGAAAATTGGCGCCGATAAGGCAAATGCCGTGGCGAACCAGACTCTTGCCAGCACTTATGAAGCAATGGGTCTTATTGCACGTGGGTAATAGGCACGTGGCACACATTCGCATTTTTATTATCAGCTGTCTGGTAGCTGCACTGTCATTAAGCGCATCAATCCCCTCTCACGCGGATAGCAATCTTCGCATTGCAATGCTCTATGACATTGGCGGCCGCGGCGATAACGGAATCAATGATGCAGCGGCAGTTGGTTTAGATGCAGCGAAGAAGCAGTTCCATCTATCCGATCTGCAGGTGCGCGAGATGGCGCCGATTAATACTGAAGGCGATCGC
>CAIQXR010000152.1 GCA_903875815.1 uncultured Actinomycetes bacterium | reverse complement strand
TGCCACACCAGGCAAATATGAGATGGAGAAGACGGGCGGCGAATTTGTCGAACAAGTTATTCGCCCTACCGGCTTAGTGGATCCACAAATCATCATCAAGCCGATCAAGGGTCAAATCGATGACCTCTTAGCTGAAATTCGAATTCGCGCTGAGAAGAACGAACGAATTCTGGTTACGACATTAACCAAGAAGATGTCGGAAGACCTCACCGATTATCTGCAAGAGCAGGGTGTCCGAGTCCGCTATCTCCACTCGGAAGTCGATACCTTGCGTCGCGTGGAATTGCTTCGCGAACTGCGATCAGGCGAGTATGACGTTTTGATCGGTATTAATTTGCTCCGCGAAGGTCTCGATCTACCAGAAGTTTCGCTTGTTGCCATTCTCGATGCCGATAAGCAAGGCTTCCTTCGCTCGGCCACGTCATTGATTCAAACCATTGGCCGCGCAGCTCGAAATGTCTCCGGTGAAGTTCACATGTATGCCGATCAGATCACGCCAGCTATGGCACAGGCCATTGATGAAACTAATCGTCGTCGCGCCAAGCAGGTCGCCTACAACCAAGAACGCGGTATCGACCCACAGCCATTGCGTAAGAAGATCGCCGACATCACCGATCTGATCACCAAAGAGGCCGACGATACATTGGCGATGGCGGTCGAATTGGCCAGGGGATCAAAGAAGAAATCGAGCATTATCTCGGCCGGCTTGGAGAGCGCTCTTGCCGGCGCCACCTCATTGCCTCGCCAAGAGCAGATTGCCTTGATTGAATCCCTCACGGAGCAGATGAAGCAGGCGGCGGAGGAGTTGGCCTTCGAATTAGCAGGTAGATTGCGCGATGAAATTAGAGAATTAAAGAAGGAACTTCGAGGAATGGAAGAGGCTGGCACATGAGTAAAGAGTTAGATCGCCTCATTATTCGTGGTGCCCGCGAACACAATCTGAAGAACGTTTCCCTCGATCTGCCACGCAATGCTCTGATCTGTTTCACTGGACTCTCCGGGTCCGGAAAGTCATCACTCGCATTCGACACCATCTTTGCTGAGGGTCAGCGTCGCTATGTGGAATCGCTCTCAGCTTACGCCCGCCAATTCCTTGGCCAAATGGATAAGCCCGATGTGGACTTTATCGAAGGACTTTCGCCTGCGGTATCGATCGACCAGAAATCCACCAACCGCAATCCGCGTTCTACGGTGGGAACGATTACCGAGGTATACGACTACCTGCGCCTCCTCTTTGCGCGCGCCGGTCGCCCACATTGCCCCAATTGTGGAAAGCCGATCGCTAAGCAATCACCTCAGAATATTGTCGATCAAATTTTGGCTATGCCTACCGGAACAAAGTTCCTGGTACTCGCACCTGTTATTCGCGAGCGTAAAGGTGAGTTCCTTGACCTCCTCAAAGATTTCACTGTTCAGGGCTATTCGCGTGTTCGAGTTGATGGGGTTGTCTATGCCATCGCCGATGTCCCCAAGCTAAAAAAACAAGAGAAGCACACCATTGAAGTTGTCATCGATCGCCTGACGGTAAAAAGCGAATCGAAGACTCGGTTAACCGATTCGATTGAAACTGCTCTCAAATTGGCAAGCGGTCTGGTCATCCTTGACTTTGTTGATTTGCCGGAAGGCGTTCCTGAGAAAGAGAAAACTTTCAGCGAACATATGGCATGCCATGATTGCGAGCTCTCCTTTGAAGAACTCGAGCCACGCTCCTTCTCCTTCAACTCACCATTCGGCGCCTGCCCTGAATGCACGGGTATCGGAACCAAACTCGAAGTTGATGAAGAGTTAGTGATCCCTGACGACTCGCTCTCCATTTATGAGGGCGCAATTGCGCCGTGGGCTGGAGGACATTCCTCGGAATATTTCACACGGCTACTGGAGGCACTTGCGACAGAGTTGAAGTTCTCGCTCGATAATCCGTGGAAGAAACTCTCCGTGAAGGCAAAAGATGCCATCTTGCATGGCTGGGATTATGAAGTACATGTGAAGTACAAGAATCGCTATGGCCGCGTCCGCAATTACACGAGCGGTTTTGAAGGTGTTCTTCCCTTTATCGAACGTCGCCACTCTGAGACCGATAGCGATTTCAGTCGCGACAAGTACGAGGCCTATATGCGTGAGACTCCATGTCCAGCATGTAAAGGCACCCGCTTGAAGCCTGAAGTCCTCTCCGTGACGATTGGCGATAAGAGCATCGCTGAAATCTGCCAACTCTCCATCCGCGAGTGCGCCGCATTCTTAAAAACTCTTAAGTTGAACGCCCGCGAGAAGCAGATCGCCGAACGCGTCCTTAAAGAGGTCCATGAGCGACTCAGTTTCTTGCTCGATGTTGGTCTGGATTACCTCTCACTCGAGCGCCCAGCCGGAACGCTCTCTGGTGGCGAAGCTCAGCGCATTCGTCTTGCCACGCAGATCGGTTCGGGTTTGGTCGGTGTTCTCTACGTTCTGGACGAGCCTTCCATTGGATTGCATCAACGCGATAATCGTCGACTGATTGAGACACTTACACGACTTCGTGATCTCGGAAATACTTTGATCGTTGTGGAACACGATGAAGACACCATCCGTACCGCTGACTGGATCGTGGATATCGGCCCCGGCGCCGGCGAACATGGCGGCAAAGTTGTCTCCTCAGGTGATTATCAAGCCCTGATCTCCGCAAAAGATTCCATTACGGGCGCCTATATGTCTGGCCGATCCTCGATTGCCATCCCCGCCGAGCGCCGTCCTGTCGACCTCAAGCGATCGCTTACAGTGAAGGGCGCGAAGGAGAATAATCTCCAAAATATTGATGTCACCTTCCCGCTCGGAACTTTTGTTTCTGTGACTGGCGTCAGTGGTTCTGGTAAATCAACTTTGGTGAACGATATTTTGTATTCCGTCATGGCTAACAAGCTCAATGGCGCGCGTATTGTTCCCGGTCGCCATAAGACCATCACCGGTCTCGATCATCTCGACAAAGTGGTTCACGTCGATCAATCACCGATCGGCCGCACTCCGCGTTCTAACCCGGCGACCTACACCGGCGTCTTTGACAAAGTTCGCGCGCTCTTCGCTGAGACTTCTGAAGCAAAGATTCGCGGCTACCAGCAAGGTCGCTTCTCCTTTAACGTTAAAGGCGGACGCTGTGAGAACTGTTCCGGCGATGGCACTATCACTATCGAAATGAACTTCTTGCCTGATGTCTACGTGCCATGCGAAGTCTGTCATGGCGCGCGCTACAACCGCGAGACGCTCGAAGTCCATTACAAGGGTAAGACGATTGCTGAAGTATTGGATATGCCGATTGAAGAGGCGCATGGCTTCTTTGAGTCAGTCCCTGCGATTGCGCGCTATCTCAAGACTCTTAACGATGTGGGCCTTGGTTATGTCCGACTCGGCCAATCCGCTCCAACCCTCTCTGGCGGTGAAGCTCAGCGCGTGAAGTTGGCGACGGAACTACAACGCCGCTCCACTGGCCGAACCATCTACGTGCTGGATGAACCAACAACTGGTCTGCACTTTGAAGATGTTCGCAAATTGCTGATTGTTCTCAATCGCTTGGTCGACACTGGTAACACCGTCATCGTTATCGAGCATAACCTCGATGTCATCAAATGTTCGGACTGGGTCATCGACATGGGCCCCGAAGGTGGTTCAGGTGGTGGATTGGTAATTGCCGAAGGCACTCCCGAAGAAGTGGCTAAGGTGAAGGCGAGTTACACCGGTACCTTCCTCAAGGAGATCCTCGCTAAGGGGTAGTGCGCTCTTATGACTGACCCGCAAAGCTATCGCCCGCAAAATATTCCGATCGATCCAGGCGTCTATCGATTTTTCGATAAGAACGATCGGGTTATTTATGTGGGAAAGGCGAAAAATTTACGTAATCGTCTGAATTCGTACTTCGGCAGCAATTTGTTGGAGAAGACCTATCGCATGGTTCACACTGCGGTTCGGGTCGATTGGACGATCGTCAACACCGAGATTGAAGCGCTACAACTCGAATTTACATGGATCAAATCCGAGAATCCTCAGTTCAATATTCAATTTAAGGACGATAAGTCCTATCCGTATTTAGCAGTGAGCTTGGGGGAGGAGTACCCCAAGATGTTCATCTCCCGAGCAAAGAAGCGCCCCGGTGTTACCTATTTTGGTCCCTATGCGCATGCTTGGGCACTTCGTAGCACTTTCGATGTGTTGCAGAAGCTCTATCCGATTCGCACGTGTAGCGATTCTAATTTTGATCGAGCCCGTAAAACTAAGCGGCAATGTCTCCTCGGGGATATCGGGAAGTGTTTGGCACCGTGCGTGGAGTGGGTAACTCCCGAAGAACATAACCGCGTAGCTAAAGAGTTAGTGGCCTTTGTCGATTCCAATCCCGATGATATCGAGCTACAACTCGAACGTGACATGGCAGCCGCTTCGGAGAAAGAAGAGTTTGAGAAGGCAGCCAAGATTCGCGACCAACTCCACGCCCTCCGTAAATCCGCAGAAACTGCCGGCACCTTCCTCAGTCAGAATTTCTCGGCTGATCTCATCGCCAGTTATGAAGAGATCACCCATGTAGGCATCACTATGTTCTCAGTCCGTTTCGGACGTGTTGTTGGCTCGCGCTCTTGGATTATCGATCGAGCAGATGTTTTGGAAGGTGAAAGTGTTATTGAATCGGCACTGATGCGCATTTATGCCGATCTGACACCCGCGAAGGAAATTTTAGTCGATTCGCTTCCAGAGAATGAAAGTGCGATTTTGGAATGGCTGCGCGAGCGAGCAGGATTTTCGGTATCACTCCATCAGCCGCAGCGTGGTGAGAAGGCAGAAGTCATCGCAACCGTTAAGCGCAATGCCCATCAAACCCTTATTCAATATCTCTCCAAGCGCTCTAACGATGCAGCAGTGAGCGGGCGCGCATTGGAGGAGATCGCTAGTGCATTGGATCTGCCAGAGTTGCCGCTACGTATCGAGTGTTTCGATATCTCGAATATTCAAGGTACCTCCATGGTTGCGTCCATGGTCGTCTTTGAAGATGGCCAAGAAAAAAAGAGCGACTATCGACGATTCGCCATCGATGACAACGCTGGCTTTGACGATACGAGAGCGATGCACCATGTCCTCACTCGTCGCTTGAAGAGATATTTAGCTGACCGCGATGTGGACCATGATGAAGTCAACGAGCTCGGGGGAGCCAAGCCACGTTTTGCCTATCCGCCGCAATTAATCGTTGTCGATGGCGGCGCCCCACAAGTGGCTGCCGCGGCACGAGCGCTAGCGGAATTGGGAATCTCCGACATCGCTCTGTGCGGTCTGGCCAAGCGCTTGGAAGAGGTATGGGTCCCTGATAGTAAAGATCCAATTATCTTCCCTCGCCATAGCGAAGGTCTCTATCTCCTTCAACGCATTCGCGATGAGGCGCACCGGTTCGCCATTAATTTCCATCGAAGTAAGCGTTCGAAATTGATGCTGGAATCCCTCTTTGACGAGATTGCACAACTAGGGCCTACTCGCCGCAGTGCACTTCTCGAACGATTCGGGACAATGGCAGCCCTTCGCAAAGCGAGCTTGGCCGATATTGCCAGCGTGCCAGGAATCGGTGAAAAGACAGCCGCGATCATCGCCGACGCGTTGACCAAGATCGGCGCTCCTGATGTGAAAGTTGATATGAGCACTGGTGAAATCCTCGATTAAGATTTAGTCATGGCCTCTAATGAAGTAGTCGTTATCTCGGGTATGAGCGGCGCTGGCCGATCAACGATCGCCCATGCCATGGAAGATCTTGGGTGGTATGTCGTCGACAACCTTCCACCAGCGCTTCTTCCGAGTCTCTGTGAAATGGCAGCCAAAAGTGCGACATCTATTGCTGTAGTGATTGATGTTCGAGGGCGCCAATTCTTCGATGATCTCAATCGAGCACTTGCAGAGGTTGCAGATTCCGGAATTGCTCGACGAGTGCTCTTTGTCGATGCTGCCGATGATGTACTAGTCCGTCGATTTGAATCCACCCGCCGCCCTCATCCGTTGCAAGGTAATGATCGAATCGTGGATGGTATTGCCAAGGAGAGAGACCGACTTCAGGAACTTCGTTCGATCTCTGATGTAGTGATCGACTCATCAGCCCTGAATATCCACCAGCTTGAGAAGAAAGTCTCTGAACTCTTCGCTGAATCAGATACGGGAGATTTGCGAGTAACTGTTCTCTCATTTGGATATAAATATGGAATTCCCGTCGATGCTGATCTCGTCATGGATTGCCGATTTATCCCCAATCCGCACTGGATTCCAGAACTTCGCCCACAAACTGGCCTTGATGAGGCAGTACGAGAAAATGTTCTGGGCGCTGAGAACGTTCAAGATTTCTTGGGAAAATATCAATCACTCTTTGAAACAATGGCGAGTGGATTCATTCGCGAAAATCGAAAGTACTTGACTCTGGCCGTGGGATGCACCGGGGGAAAGCATCGCAGCGTCGCCATCGCTGAAGAACTCTCACTTAGGCTCAATGGCATCGTCCATGCATCGGGCAAGAAGATCTCATCGCACAGTGCTCACCGTGATCTAGGACGTGAGATCTAATTGCTAGGAAATAACCCACGCGTGGTGGCGCTGGGCGGCGGTCATGGGTTGGCGACAACGCTGACCGCGCTGCGCTCGTTGACTACTGAGATTACTGCCGTCGTGACGGTCGCCGATAATGGTGGCTCTAGTGGTCGACTGCGCGCCGAATTCGGATCGCTGCCTCCGGGGGACTTACGCATGGCGCTAGCTGCGCTCTGCGCCGATGATGAGTGGGGTCGAAGCTGGGCTGAACTCATGCAATATCGCTTCACGAGCGAAGGTGAGATGGCGGGGCATGCAGTCGGAAATCTTTTACTGGCTGCGCTCTGGGATAAAGATGGCGAGAAAGTAGCCTCACTCGACAAGGTAGGTGATCTACTTAAAGTTGTGGGGCGAGTTCTTCCGATGGCGTTGGATCCGTTGGATATTGAAGGCACCTTTCTTCGCAACGGTGTGAGCGAAGTAGTTCGCGGCCAAGTTCAAGTGGCGACTGCTTTGGGCAAGATGCAATCTCTTCGGTTAATCCCAGAAGACCCAGCACTTTGTCCGGAATCGTTGGCAGCCATCAGGGATGCGCAATGGATCACTATGGGTCCGGGCTCGTGGTTATCGAGCGTTATGCCTCATCTCTTGTTGCCAGAACTTGGTACAGCAATCTCACGATCTGCGGCGAAGAAAATAATGATTTTTAATATGCCCGAGCCCGCATCCAACGATGAATTTGCAGGTTACTCCATCGAGGAACACTTAGAGCTCGTACTTCGATACGTACCCGATCTTAAGTTGGCTTACGGCATTGTTGACCGCACTGCTTTGACCCCTGATTCAAACCTTCAAGTAATGATTGAGGGATTGGGCGGGGAACTGGTCGCAGCTGATCTAGTGTCGGCGGAAAATCCGCAGCACCATGATCCTAAAAAATTGGCATCGACTTTCAGCCACATTTTGCGCTGAACCCTGCTTAGATTGCCTACATGGCAATGACAGCATCTGTGAAGGACGAGCTCAGCCGTCTTTCGGTAACCAAACCATGCTGCCGAAAAGCCGAAGTCTCCGCACTTTTACGCTTTGCTGGCGGACTTCATATTTCCGCGGGCAAGATAGTCATTGAAGTGGAACTCGACACTGCGCAGAGCGCTCGTCGATTGCGCAAAGATATCGCCGATGTATTTGGACATGATTCCGAGCTCTCAGTTCTCTCACCCAGTGGAATTCGAAAAGGCAGTCGCTACGTCGTTCGAGTCACCTCTGATGGCGATGCGCTGGCCCGTCAAACTGGTTTAATCGATGCTCACAATCGCCCCATTCGCGGTCTGCCGCCGCAGGTTGTGTCAGCTGGGATTTGCGATGCTGAAGCTGCATGGCGCGGCGCATTCCTTGCGCATGGTTCGCTCACAGAGCCAGGTCGTTCTTCTGCTTTAGAAATTACCTGCCCGGGTCCTGAAGCAGCGCTTGCCTTAGTCGGCGCAGCTCGTCGTCTAGGTATCGTGGCTAAAGCCCGTGAAGTACGTAGCGTTGATCGCGTCGTCTTGCGCGACGGAGATGCCATTAGTGCGCTGCTTACCCGACTGGGTGCACATGAGAGCGTTTTGGCATGGGAAGAGCGACGGATGCGTCGCGAAGTTCGAGCGACTGCTAACCGCCTGGCAAATTTTGATGATGCTAATCTGCGACGTTCGGCCCGAGCTGCTGTTGCTGCATCTGCTCGCGTGGCACGGGCGATGGAGATTCTCGGTCCACAGATTCCTGATCATCTGAAAGAGGCGGGGGAGTTGCGTATCAATCATGGCCAAGCCAGTCTCGAAGAACTTGGCTCACTTGCTACTCCGCCCATGACGAAAGATGCGATTGCTGGCCGAATTCGCCGGCTCTTGGCGATGGCGGATAAGCGGGCGCATGACCTCGGAATTCCCGATACTGAGGCGGGACTCAGCCCAGATCTATTGGGATAACTACTCTCCCGTAACCAATTACCCGTTGGGGCGGCTCTGATAGGGTTATCTCCATCACAACGTTGTGGCTCGGCAGCCGATTTGGCCGCCTTTAATACCCCCTTTTACATTTAGCGAGGTTTACCGTGGTACGTGTTGGAATTAATGGATTTGGTCGAATTGGTCGTAACTTCTTCCGCGCTGCTCTTACTTCAGGCGCAGATATCGAGATCGTCGGCATTAACGATCTCACCGACAATGCAACTCTTGCGCATCTTTTGAAGTATGACTCCATCCTCGGTCGCCTCGGCCTACCTGTTTCCTACACCGACGATTCCATCACTGTTGGCGGAAAGACCATCCGCGTCTTTGCTGAGCGCGATCCCGGCAACTTGCCATGGGGCGAAGTAAAGGCAGATATCGTTATTGAATCCACTGGCTTCTTCACCAAAGCTGCCGATGCTTCTAAGCACCTCGCGGGTGGAGCAAAGAAGGTCATCATCTCAGCGCCTGCGACAGATGAGGACATCACCATTGTTATGGGCGTCAATCACAACGATTACGACGCTGCTAAGCACAACGTCATCTCTAACGCTTCATGCACAACCAACTGCTTGGCACCAATGGCAAAGGTTCTCGATGAAGAGTTCGGAATCGTTCGCGGTCTCATGACCACCATTCACGCGTACACAAACGATCAGGCGCTCTTGGATCAGCCACACAAGGATCTTCGTCGTGCTCGCGCTGCCGCGCTCTCGATCGTTCCATCGTCAACTGGCGCAGCCAAAGCGATCTCTCTCGTTCTCCCTAACCTCAAGGGCAAGCTCGATGGTTTTGCCATGCGCGTTCCTGTTCCCACCGGCTCTGCTACTGACCTCACTGTGGAATTGGCTAAGCCAGCTACCGCAGCAGAGATCAATGCCGCAATTAAGAAGGCTGCAGAAGGCCCACTCAAGGGAATCCTCGCTTACACCGAAGATCCCATCGTTTCAGCAGATATCGTGACGGATCCACACTCATCGATCTTCGATGCACAGCTCACTAAGGCAATCGGAACAACTGTCAAAGTTGTCTCTTGGTATGACAATGAATGGGGCTACTCCAATCGCCTCGTAGACCTTGTTGGCCATATCGGCGCCAAGCTCTAAGAACGCGGAAATAATTCTTCGATGAATATTCCCAACCTCGAGTCAATCGATGTTCGTGGAAAGCGAGTCCTGCTTCGCTGCGATCTCAATGTGCCGCTCAAAGATGGCGTCATTACTGATGATGGTCGAATCAAGGCCTCGCTTCCCACAATTAATTATTTGATTGCCCAGGGAGCGTCAGTAGTAATTACTGCGCATCTCGGTCGTCCTAAAGGCGAGCGAAAGCCAGAACTTTCACTTGCACCAGTGGCGAAGCGGTTGGGTGAGCTTCTCGGAAAGCCGGTTGCTTTTTCACCAGAGATCGTCGGTGCAGGTGCCGCAGCATCCGCACTGAACGCCGGCGAGATTCTCTTGCTGGAAAATATTCGCTATGAAGCTGCTGAGACCAGCAAAGAAGAGTCGGAGCGCTTAGTTCTCGCTAAAGAACTCGCTACTTATGCTGATATTTTCATCAGCGATGGCTTCGGCGCAGTTCATCGCAAGCACGCCTCCGTATATGACGTTGCAAAGCTACTGCCACACGCTGCTGGCTATCTTGTTGCCGCAGAAGTCGAAGTGCTGAAGAAACTTACCGAAAGCCCAGTACGCCCCTATGGCGTGGTGCTCGGTGGCTCTAAAGTCTCCGACAAGATTGGCGTTATCTCCAATCTCCTCGACAAAGTCAACGTCTTAGCTATCGGCGGTGGAATGCTCTTCACCTTTTTGGCGGCGCAAGGCAAAGAGATCGGAACTTCACTCGTTGAGCGAGATCTGATTCCTACCGTTACAGAACTCCTTGCCCGCGCTAAAACTCTTGGCGTAGAGATCCTTCTTCCTACCGACATTGTTGTTGCACCCGCATTTGCTGCAGATGCCACCCCAACAACGGTTTCTGCCGATGCAATACCGGCAGATCAAATGGGTCTTGATATTGGACCAGAGACTTCTGCCACATTCGCTCGCGCCGTCGAAGGATGCAAAACGGTCTTTTGGAATGGTCCGATGGGCGTCTTTGAATTCCCCAACTTCGCCCATGGCACAAAGGTAGTGGCCGCTGCCCTCACGAAAGTCGATGGCATCTCAGTTGTAGGCGGGGGAGACTCAGCCGCTGCTGTGCGCAAACTTGGCTTCCAAGATTCTGAGTTCGGCTATATCTCCACTGGTGGCGGTGCATCACTGGAATATCTCGAAGGTAAAGAATTACCTGGCATCGTTGCACTTCAGTAAATTCCAAAAAGTTCTATTCTCGTTACGTCTCAATCTTATTGAGTTTAATTAAGGGAGTTATCAATGCGTAAGCCACTTATCGCCGGCAACTGGAAGATGAACCTCAATCACCTTGAAGCGATTGCCGTTGCCCAGAAGCTCTCATACTCTCTCGATGATAAGGATTATGACGCGGTCGATGTGACGGTACTTCCACCGTTCACCGACATTCGTTCCATCCAAACTTTGGTAGATGGCGATCGCCTCCGCCTAACTTATGGTGCGCAAGACCTCTCCCCAGAAGTAAGCGGTGCATTTACCGGCGACATCTCTGGTTCGATGCTTGCCAAGCTGGGTTGCACTTATGTTGCAGTAGGACACTCCGAGCGTCGTGCGATTCATGGTGAGAGCGATGCTCTGATCAATAAGAAGATTAAGTCTGCTTTGGCAAATGAGATCACTCCGATTTTCTGCATTGGCGAAGAACTCGCGATTCGCGAAGCTGGCACCCATGTGGAGCATGTTCTCAACCAAGTACGCGAAGGTCTCAAAGGTTTCCATAAGCCAGAGTTGAAGAAGATTGTCTTTGCCTACGAACCGGTATGGGCAATCGGCACCGGCAAGACTGCAACTCCAGAAGATGCTCAAGAAGTCTGCGCCGCTATCCGAGCCGAACTGATCAAAATCGGAAGTGAGGAGATCGCCGAGGGCGCTCGTATCCTCTACGGCGGATCGGTGAAGTCAGCCAATATCGTGGAGATTATGAAGCAGACCGACGTTGATGGCGTTTTGGTCGGCGGAGCGAGCCTTGATCCTGAGGAATTTGCCCGGATTGCCAAGTTTCACCGCGTAGCGACCGCCTAATACCCGCTATCCTTACCCAGTGCCGCTCATTCGCGGCTTCCATTCGAGTTCAGTAGGAGTCCCTCCGTGGTTATCGCGCTTTCAATCATCTTGGTCATCACTAGCCTTTTGATGATCCTCTTGGTCTTGCTCCATAAGGGCAAGGGCAGCGGACTATCCGATCTCTTCGGTGGCGGAATCTCCTCTAACTATGGTGGCAGCTCAGTGGTTGAGCGCAACCTTGACCGGATCACCATTGTCGTAGGTGGTCTCTGGTTTGCTGCAGTTATCGCACTTTCTCTCTGGCTCAAGAAGTAAAGGAGCACCACTATGGGTAGTGCAATTCGCGGAAGCCGTGTCGGCGCCGGCCCTATGGGCGAGGCTGAGCGTGGCGAAGCAATCCCACGTTTCCGAGTCTCTTATTGGTGCGCCAATGGCCACGAAACCCGTCCATCATTTGCTGAAGATGGCACCGTAGTAATCCCCGAAGAATGGGATTGCCCACGTTGCGGTTACCCAGCTGGCCTCAATAAAGATAAGCCACCTATGCCTGTTAAGAACGAGCCATATAAGACTCACTTGGCATATGTGAAAGAGCGTCGCACGGAAGCAGAAGCGAAGAAGATTTTGGAAGATGCACTCTCAGCACTTCGCGGCGAAGATTAATTATTACTAAAAAAGCCCCTCGGTCTCCCGAGGGGCTTTTTTATTGCAATTTCTTACAGTGATTTAAGGGCAGTCAGGATTTCTGCAATTCCCGCACTTCGATTCTTCAGATGAAGGCGGAGGGTTGGGAAGTTGCGCGAGGCGAGTGCTTGACCATCACCGAGTGCCTGAGCCATGAGCAGAGTATGGAAACCAAAGCTCTTGCCTGGGATGGCTAGGTCGGAAAGGCTCTCGCCGGTAATTTGAATAAAGAGACCATTGTGTTGGCCACCTTTATGGAATTGACCGGTGGAGTGAAGGAAGCGAGGACCCCAGCCGAAGGTTGTGCCTTTGCCGGATTTTGCCGCAATCAATGGGCGAATTTCCGATATCGCATCATCGCTTCCACGATGGAGGTATGCCATGGTTGCAATGTAGTGAGCGGGTTGTGCGATAAATGATCCAAGGATTTCATGCAGCGAGCCACCGGGAAGGGAGGTGAAGACTTCGACATTATCGGTTGCAAAAGATGGCGCTGCTGCCACGACTTTTCCGTCGCTCCATTGGTTCAGAAGTTCGCCAGTGCGTTCCTTCGCTTCAGTCACATTTGGTTGATTGAAAGGATCTAAGGCGAGTGCGCGTGAAAGCAGAGCAGTAGCCCACTCCCAGAGGATGAATTGTTCGCCAAGTGTTCCGGAGACAATTAAGTCGCCGTCATTTCCTGCAAAGCCAATCCGAAGAGCTGGACCAGCAATGGGAGCGCCGGGAGATTCGATGACGATCGGCAAGCGGCCCTTCTGATCTTTTCCGGTCGATTCAGCAATGAGCTGTTCGATCCAATCAGAGAGACCCGGAACCTGGGAACCACTATCGAAGAAGGCAAGATTTTGTTCACTCTGAGTGAAGAGTAAGTAGGCGAGATCGATCGCGGTCGAACCTTCAGCAGCAAAGGTAGCTGCAGCCTGCTGCGCAGAAGTGAGCAACGCCTGGACGTCGACTCCCATTAACGCTGCTGGTACTAGGCCAAATGCGCTGAGGGCGCTATAACGACCACCCACGTTGGGATCAGCGTTGATAACGCGTAATCCGGCGGTGCGAGCATCTTTATCCAGAGGCGAACCCGGGTCGGTTACTACAACGATGTGATCGGCAGCTATCAAACCTTCGGCTTCAATCAACTCGGTGAAAAGCGCGCGCTGGGAAGCGGTTTCGATCGTTGATCCCGATTTAGAACCGACAACGATCACGGTGTTGGCGAAAGTAGCAGGGATCGCGGCGCGAATCTGTGCCGGATCGGTTGAATCAAGAACAGTGAGCTTCTTGGCAAAAGTCTTGGAGATAACTTCGGGAGCGAGTGAAGATCCGCCCATACCCGCCAAAATAATGTTGGTGAGTGAGTGGGAGTTAGCCCACGCTGCCAGCTCTGCCAATGCCGGAAGGAGATCTTGTGACGAGTGGGGGAGGTCGATCCAGTTGAGTCGGATCGATGCTTCGGCTTCAGCGGCTTGGCCCCACAGCGTGTGATCCTTGTGGGCAAGACGTGGTGCGATAGTAAGGAGATCTTGGTAGACCGCAGCTGTGCGGTCTACCTTCGAAGCGGCCGGACCGGTGAGTGTGATACTCACTTGGCTACCGCTTCAATGTTGGCGAGTAATTCCTTCCAAGCAACTTGGAACTTAGCAACGCCATCATCTTCAAGGAACTTCACAACATCGGCGAAATCAACGCCGGCCGCTGCGAGTTCAGCGAAGAGCGTGTGGCCTGCTGGAATCTGAGAGGTGATGGTGTCGCCACGGACCAGGCCGTTAGCACGTGTCTCATTGAGAGTTCCCTCAGGCATGGTGTTGACGCAATGCGCCGCCACTAATTCAATGACGTAACGGGTAGATTCATACGCCTTATCTTTCACGCCAGTTGATGCCCAGAGTGGACGCTGGAAGTTAGCGCCAGCAGCAGCAAGCGCCTTCCAACGATCTGATGCAGCGACCTTGAGGAATGCTTCATAAGCAAGGTGGGCGTTGGCAACAGCAATCTTTCCGCGTAGTGGTGAGCCAGCAGCGATTGCATCCAGACGCTTATCGATCTCTGAATCGATGCGGCTGATGAAGAAGGAAGCCACGGAATGGATATCAGTAATCGATTCGCCCTTGGCGACGCGACGCTCGAGTCCCGCTAAGTAGGCATTCATGACTGCTTCGTAGCGCTCGACTGAGAAGATCAGGGTCACATTGACGCTGATGCCTGCTGCAGTAAGTTCTTCGATCGCTGGTAGACCTTCGAGGGTTGCCGGAACCTTAATCAAAAGGTTGGGGCGATCCACGATCTTTGCCAATTCAATTCCACGCTTCACGGTGGTGGCAGTGTCGTAGGCAAGACCAGGCTCTACTTCGATGCTCACGCGACCATCGGCGCCCTTGCTCGATGCAAAGATTGGCGTGAAGAGATCGCACGCGTTGCGGACATCATCGGTGGTCAACTGTGTGACGATCTCATCGACGTTCTTGCCGGCTGTGGCAAGTGATTTGATATCAGCGGCGTAACGATCAGATCCAGATATTGCAGCGGAGAAGATCGAAGGATTGGTTGTTACACCAACGACGCTCGAGCCTTCGATTAATGCAGCAAGCGTTCCAGTCTCTAGCCGCTCGCGAGAGAGGTCATCGAGCCAGATGGATACGCCCGCTTGAGAGAGATCTACGAGATTCTTTGACATTACTTATTGCCTCCAGCTTTCGCGATTGATTTCTTTGCGGCAGCTGCCACGTTCTCGGCAGTGAAGCCGAATTCCTTGAAGAGCACGCCTGCAGCAGCAGAAGCGCCATAGCGATCGAGTGAGATGATCTCGCCGGCATCGCCGACATATTCACGCCAACCTGCTCCAACGCCTGCTTCGACAGAGACGCGCGCCTTTACAGCAGCCGGCAAGATGGATTCGCGATAGGCAGCGCCTTCTTGCTCGAACCACTCGAGGCATGGGGCTGAAACAACGCGCGCTTTAATGCCTTCGGAAGCGAGAAGTGCTCGAGCAGCAATTGCCACAGAGACTTCTGAACCAGTTGCTATCAAGATGACATCGGGAGTTCCTTCTGCTTCGCAGACAACATATGCACCCTTGGCGACACCGGCAGCTGAACCGCACTCGGTGCGATCAATAACCGGAAGATTTTGACGAGAGAGGGCAAAGCCTGCTGGCTTGCCACGCTTAATGATCTCGCCCCATGCCACAGATGTTTCATTGGCATCGGCGGGACGAACGACAGCGAAGTTAGGAATCAAGCGGAGTGAAGCAACGTGCTCGACCGGTTGGTGGGTAGGACCATCTTCGCCCACACCGATCGAATCGTGTGTCCAGACAAAGGTGACGGGGATATCCATGATTGCAGCCAGACGAACTGATCCACGCATGTAATCGCTGAAGACAAGGAAGGTTCCACCAAATGGCTTGGTGAGACCGTGGAGTGCGATGCCGTTCAGGATTGCGCCCATCGCGTGTTCGCGGATGCCGAAGTGAATGATGCGGCCGTATGGATCGGCATCTTTCATTGCACTAGTGGCAGGTAAGAAGGAGTGACCACCTTCAATAGTGGTGTTATTAGAGTCCGCTAAGTCAGCAGATCCGCCCCAGAACTCGGGAAGAACTGCTGCAATGGCGTTAATAACTTTTCCGGAAGCTGCGCGAGTGGCGACATCTTTTCCAGCTTCAAATACTGGAAGCGCCTTCTCCCAACCTGCCGGAAGTTCCTTCTTGCGCAAACGATTGAGTAGCGCAGCTTGCTCGGGATGAACAGCAGACCAGGTAGCGAATTGCGCATCCCAGGCAGCGCTCTGCGCCTTACCGCGTGCAATAACTTCACGAGCATGTGCGAGAACATCATCGCCAACTTGGAAGTCCTTAGCAGGATCAAGTCCGAGGAGCTCCTTAGTTGCAGCAACTTCTTCTGCGCCAAGAGCTGAACCGTGTGACTTTGCCGTGTTGCGAAGCTTTGGTGCTGGCCAAGCAATGACAGTCTTCAAACGAATCAGGGTAGGAACCTTGGTCTCAGCGAGCGCTTCATCCATTGCTGCTTCAAGGGCGAGGCGATCGACATTGCCATCACCGAGTGCAGAAACTTCAATGACTTTCCAGCCATAGGCGCGGTAACGAGCGCTGACATCTTCGGTAAAGGAGACGTGGGTGTCGCCTTCGATAGAGATGCGGTTATCGTCATAAATAACTTTGAGATTACCTAATTCTTGTGTGCCAGCAACTGAGGATGCTTCAGCAGAGATACCTTCCTGGAGATCGCCATCTGAAGCGATGACCCAGACATTGTGATCAAAGAGAGTGGTCTCGCCCTTCGGATCAAAGAGACCCTTTTCAAAGCGGGCGGCCATTGCCATGCCTACAGCAGAAGCGATACCGGAACCCAATGGGCCAGTAGTGATTTCCACGCCATTGGTGTGTCCGAACTCTGGGTGAGCTGGTGTGAGTGATTCTGCAGTACGGAATGCTTGCAGATCCTTTAGTTCAAGACCGTAACCGGAAAGGAAGAGTTGGATGTAAAGCGTGAGTGAGGAGTGACCGCACGAAAGTACGAAGCGATCGCGCCCGAGCCAATCGGAGCGAGTGGGATCGTGACGCAAGAAGCGTTGGAAGAGCGTGTAGGCAACAGGAGCAAGTGACATCGCAGTTCCTGGGTGGCCATTTCCCACCTTCTGTACTGCGTCCATTGCAAGTGCGCGAGTAGTTGCTACTGCGCGATCATCGAGCTCGTTCCATTGATTACGTGTCATATTCCTGATCTTCCTATGCTTCCTGTGTCATGACGGATTCGCGTCTCTTGTAAACGCGACCGATAAGTGCGATCTTGCAAGCTGATATCCACACCAATGTGGAACCAAAGAGATGTGCTCCCACAATTAATTCTGGAAGTCCATTGAAATACTGGACATATCCTATTAAACCTTGGGCGAGGCAGACAAAGAGAAAGAGCCCTACTGCTCGGTAGAAGGCGCGCTGGGCGCTGCCGCTCTCGGTGATGCGAATGACTAGCAAGTGAACAATGATTAAACAGGTTAAAGCGATGACCAGATCTGAATGCAGAATTGCAACTTTTGCGGCGTCATAGGGAAAACGTTTTGCGGTGATATCTCCAGCATGTGGTCCGCTACCAGTCACCACAGTTCCCACAACGAGCACTCCTGCGGTCAACGCGATCACAATCCGAGAGATCAAGGAGGTAAGTGGGGCTGCTGAATAGCTGGTTTTTTCTAAGACTCTAAAGCGCAATGAAGTAGCACCAGTAACGAGCACGATAGAGAGGAGAAAATGGCCAGCGACCGGAAGTGGATTGAGTTTGGTCAGGACCGTGATGCCTCCCAGTACACCTTGACCCAAAATTCCGAGCAACTGTCCGAGCGCGCCCCATCGAATGGCACGGATATCGCGTCGGCCAGCGAGAGTGGTGAAAGTTGTGATGATGGCGGCTAGAGCGGCCGCAAAGAGCAGGAAAGTCAGCAGGCGATTGCCAAATTCGATCCAGGAATGGAGCGTTCCTTGGGCTTGATGGGGGACTGGGGTATAGGAAGAGCCGGTGCAAGTAGGCCAAGTCGGACAGCCGAGGCCAGAACCGGTGAGGCGAACTGCTCCGCCCGTGACGATAAGGCCGGCTTGGAGGGTCAGGAGCGCAGTAAATACATATTTATTAAGTCGATTCTTCAGGCTCTGACGCACAGCCTCAGCCTAATCGGTGCGCAGCGTTCTCTCAGGGGCTGGACGGCTGCGCCCCGTGTGAGGAGGCTCGCATTGGTGACCGCGGCTGGGGAGCGTGGCCAAGTGGCGAGAATTGGGCATTTACGCAACACTTCTGTTGTGAAAATGGTCCAGCGAGCAGGTACAGAGGGCGGCGGAGATAGCACGCGCACCCAAGTGGCTCGCGCCATCCTCGAAGGCGGACCCGCTACGGCAGTAGATCTGGCAGAGCGGCTCGCGATTACGCCAGCGGGAATTCGTCGCCACCTAGATGCACTCATTGCTGAAGGAATTTTGAGCGCTCGCGATCCTTATCAGGTTTCTACTTCGCAACGTGGTCGTGGTCGTCCTTCTAAAGTTTTTGTGATGACCGATTTTGGTCGTGAAAAGTTTGAACATTCCTACGACGATCTTGCGGTCTCAGCGTTGAAATTTATGGCGAGCAAAGCCGGCGAAGATTTAGTGAAAGATTTTGCGCGAACTCGCGCTGAAGATTTTTCCAAGCGTCTCTCACCTCTCCTTGCTCATCGTGAATCGATGGGGGAGAAGAGTGTTGCGCTCGCAGAATTTCTCACTGAGGAAGGTTATGCAGCCAGCATCCATCCGCGCGCACTCGGCGAAGAGCTCTGCCAGAACCACTGTCCGATTGCACACGTGGCGTCACAATTCCCACAACTCTGCGATGCTGAGACTGAATTTATCTCCAACTTACTGGGAACACATGTTCAACGTCTTGCCACTATCGCTCATGGCGATGGTGTCTGCACCACCTATATACCTCACACCCCAGCGCTATCAACTACAGGAACAACTAACTCAGGAAAGAGCAACTAATGAGCGATGCAACCACCGAGCTACACCCTGAACTCGCCGGCATTGGAACCTATGAATACGGTTGGTCGGATAAGAACGACGTCGGTGCAAATAGTCGTCGCGGTCTTAATGAAGAGGTAGTTCGCGATATTTCCGCGAAGAAGAGCGAACCACAGTGGATGCTCGATCTTCGCCTCAAGGGCCTCTCGCTCTTTGAGAAGAAGCCGATGCCATCATGGGGTTCAGATCTCACCGGAATTTTCTTCGACACCATTAAGTACTTTGTCCGCTCTACGGAGAAGCAAGCGACCACTTGGGATGATCTTCCTGACGATATTAAAAATACCTACGATCGCTTGGGTATTCCCGAAGCAGAGAAGCAGCGTTTAGTTTCCGGCGTTGCAGCTCAATACGAGTCTGAAGTTGTGTACCACTCCATTCGTGAAGATCTTGAGAAGCAAGGTGTCATCTTCGTCGATACCGATACTGCGCTGAAGCAATATCCAGAGCTATTCCAGGAATATTTCGCAACCGTTATTCCCGTCGGCGACAATAAATTTGCGGCCCTCAATACCTCAGTATGGTCTGGCGGTTCATTTATCTACGTTCCGAAGGGCGTCAAAGTAGATATCCCATTGCAAGCCTATTTCCGTATCAATACTGAAAATATGGGCCAATTCGAACGTACTTTGATCATCGCTGATGAAGATTCATACGTTCACTATGTAGAAGGCTGTACTGCTCCGATCTACTCATCCGATTCGCTTCACTCTGCAGTTGTCGAGATCATTGTGAAGAAGGGTGCCCGAGTTCGCTACACCACCATTCAAAATTGGTCGAACAATGTGTACAACTTGGTGACCAAGCGCGCTGTCTGCGAAGAGGGCGCGACCATGGAATGGATCGATGGAAATATTGGCTCTAAAGTCACCATGAAATATCCCGCAGTCTTCCTTATGGGTCCACACGCCAAAGGTGAGACTCTCTCCATCGCCTTTGCCGGTGCTGGTCAGCATCAAGATGCTGGCGCCAAGATGGTTCATGCTGCTCCATACACATCGTCATCTGTGATTTCGAAGTCGGTCGCACGTGGTGGCGGTCGTACTTCCTACCGAGGTCTTGTCCAAGTCCAAGAAGGTGCTCATCACTCGAAATCCACAGTCAAGTGCGATGCACTCTTGGTGGACACCATCTCCCGTTCGGATACTTATCCCTACGTCGATATCCGCGAAGACGATGTCTCGATGGGTCATGAAGCTACCGTTTCCAAGATCTCCGATGATCAACTCTTCTATCTGATGTCACGTGGTCTTACTGAAGATGAAGCTATGGCAATGATTGTCCGTGGCTTTATTGAACCAATTGCTCGCGAACTTCCGATGGAGTATGCCCTCGAGCTCAACCGATTGATTGAACTTCAAATGGAAGGCGCAGTGGGTTAATGAGCACACTGACAACTAATTACCTCGCTCCCACTGGTCGTGAAGAGGCGTGGCGCTTTACTCCGATTTCCAAACTCGGGGCGCTGCTAGGTGCCGATGCAACCATTTCGCAGTCAGAGACTCTGACGGCTTCATCATCGTTGGCTGCTGGAGTGACTCTCACTTCCCTGGAAAACGTTGCACCATTATCTGCAACCGAAGATCTCGTAGCTATTCGAGTTCGAGAGATCGTTGCGGGTGCGCAGGTATTGGAGATTGCGGCTAATGCGGAAATTTCAGATCCCATCACCCTTAAGCGAACAATCTCTGCAGCTGGGGCAGTCGCCTCGCGCCTGCTCGTTAAAGTTGGCGTCAATGCCCACGCAACTCTGATTATTGAAAATGCAGGGGAAGCGACACTTGCCGAAGAGATCGAATTCGACCTTGCGTCGGGTGCGAACCTCACCTTTGTGACCTTGCAAGAATGGGGTCAGTCGGCGATTCATCTCGCTAAGCATCACGCGATTGTTGGAAAAGATGCGCTCTTTATATCGACAGTGGTCACCATTGGTGGATCAATCGTTCGCATTCTTCCCACTGTGGAGTATTCCGGACAGGGTTCAAGCGCTGATCTTGCCGGTGTTTATTTTGCAACAGATGGCCAGCACCAAGAGCATCGCATCTTTATTGATCACAATCTTCCTAATGCCAAGAGCCGCGTGAACTACAAGGGCGCACTCGCTGGCGATAAGGCGCATTCAGTCTGGATCGGCGATGTCTATATTCGCGCCAACGCTGAAGGCACTGATACCTACGAACTCAACCGCAATCTTCTGCTGACAGATGGTGCGCGCGCAGATTCAGTCCCCAACTTGGAGATCGAAACGGGTGAAATTGTAGGCGCCGGCCATGCCAGCACCACTGGTCGCTTCGATGATGAGCAGCTCTTCTATTTAGAGTCGCGCGGCATTCCTGCTGATGAAGCTCGTCGTCTCGTTATCCGAGGCTTCTTTGCTGAGATCGTCAATCGCATCAATATTGATGAGATTGAAGATCGCATCATGGATCGCATTGATTCTGAGTTAGCGAAGGTGGGCGAATGAGTACCCTAAATTTCGCAGATCTCACAGAAGGCAAAGCTAAGCGTATTGAGGTCGATGGCGCACCAGTCTGTGTCGCACGCATCGGTGATGATGTTTTTGCGATCGGCGATACTTGCTCACATTCGGATGCTTCACTTGCCGAAGGCGATATCACTGGCTACAAAATCGAATGCTGGCTCCATGGCGCGGAGTTTGATCTTCGCACTGGCGCCGCGCTTACTCCACCTGCAACATCCGCAGTCCCTACCTATTCAGTCCACCGTGATGGAGATACCGTCACCATTTCAGCGAGCAAGGAAGCGTAAATGAGCACACTAGAGATTAAGAACCTTCAGGTATCAGTAGCGACCGATGCTGGCATGAAAGAGATTTTGCGCGGCGTTGATCTGACCATTAAGTCAGGGGAGATCCACGCAATCATGGGACCTAACGGTTCTGGTAAATCCACTTTGGCATATTCGATTGCCGGTCATCCTAAGTACACGGTCACCGGTGGTTCTGTAACACTCGATGGCGCAGATGTTCTTGCCATGAGCGTTGATGAACGCGCTAAAGCTGGACTCTTCTTGGCTATGCAATATCCGGTTGAAGTTCCTGGCGTCTCTGTCACGAACTTCCTTCGCACTGCCGCAACTGCTATTCGTGGCGAGGCGCCGAAGGTTCGTACTTGGGTAGGCGAAGTTAAGGAAGCGATGGCCGCCCTCAAGATGGATCCTGGCTTTGCTGAGCGCAGCGTCAATGAAGGATTCTCCGGTGGCGAGAAGAAGCGTCATGAGATTCTTCAACTCGAACTTCTGAAGCCTAAATTCGCGATCCTCGATGAGACCGATTCTGGCCTTGATGTGGATGCGCTTCGTATCGTCTCTGAGGGAGTTAACCGCGTTAAGGCAGGCTCCGATATCGGCGTTCTCCTTATTACTCACTACACCCGAATTCTTCGTTACATCAAGCCAGATTTTGTACACGTATTTGCTGCTGGTCGCGTTGTAGAAGAGGGTGGGCCAGAGCTTGCCGATAAATTGGAAGAGAAGGGTTATGCCGATTACGTTCAGGCGTAATTGATAACCATTTTATGAATTCGCCACTGGACGTCGCACGCCTGAAGGAAGATTTTCCGATCTTCACTAAGGTGATGCGCGGCAACAGTCGGCTGGTGTATCTCGACAGTGGTGCGACAAGTCAGAAGCCACTTGCAGTACTCGATGCCGAGCGAGATTTCTACACGAAGCACAATGCTGCCGTTCACCGCGGTTCGCATCTACTCGCCGAAGAGGCGAGTGAGTCCTACGAGGGTGCGCGCGCAAAAGTTGCAGCTTTCATCAACGCCGATATTGACGAGGTAGTTTTCACCAAGAGTGCTACCGAATCGCTTAATCTGATCGCCTACTCACTGGGAAATAGCGCAGCATCCTCTCGACTAGCACTCAAGCCCGGGGATCGAATCGTGGTCTCTGAGATGGAACACCACGCCAATCTCATCCCGTGGCAGCAATTGGCTAAGCGCACCGGCGCCGAGATTGCTTGGTTCCCTGTCACAAACGAAGGCCGACTCGATCTATCAGAGATCAATTCCATTATTAATGAGCGCACTAAAGTTGTGGCGATCACCCATCAAAGCAATGTGCTTGGCACCATCAATCCATTAACCGATCTTGTTGCCCGTGCCCATCAAGTCGGAGCACTATTCGTTCTGGATGCTTGCCAATCCGTTCCACATTTCGCTGTGGATGTAAAGAAGTTGGATATCGATTTCCTCGCCTTCTCTGGTCATAAAGCAGTGGGTCCTACAGGTGTGGGAATTTTTTGGGGGAGAGCAGAACTCCTTGCAGAGATGGAGCCATTCCTTACTGGCGGTTCCATGATTGAATCGGTCACGATGCTTGATGCAACGTGGGCACCAGCGCCACGGAAATTTGAAGCTGGTGTTCCCAACATGGCCCAAGCAGTAGGTCTCGGAGCCGCCGTTGATTACCTCAGTGCGATAGGAATGCAATCCATTGAATCCCATGAACGCACAATTTCGGAGTACCTCATTCCTCGCCTGATTGAGTTACCTGGACTTACTTTGATTGGCCCCGCCACATCAGAAGATCGCGGAGCGGTCTTCTCCTTCGCTATCGACGGAATTCATCCGCACGATCTAGGACAGGTATTGGATCAATCGGGTATTGCTGTGCGAACCGGCCATCATTGCGCCTGGCCATTGATGCGAAAACTCGGAGTTGTCGGCACTACTCGCGCCTCTTTCTATCTCTACAACGACCTAGCGGATGCTGACGCGCTTCTGGATGGCATCGTCCAAGCTCAGAAATACTTTAAGGTGATCTAATGGATCTTGACTCGCTCTACCAGGAAGTGATTCTTGATCACTATAAGAATCCACACCATAAGGGCTTAGCCTCTGAATACACGAAGCAAGTTCACCATGTGAACCCCAGCTGTGGTGACGAAATCACGCTCAACTTAACTCTTGCTGGCGATCTGGTCTCCAATATTTCGTGGGATGGCGTGGGCTGTTCTATCTCCCAGTCCAGCGTTTCGATTCTCTCTGATCTCCTTATCGGGAAAAAGTATTCAGAAGCCTTAGCTGTTGTTGATAATTTCCAGGAATTGATGCAAAGCAAAGGGCAAGGCAAGGGTGATGA
>CAIQXR010000151.1 GCA_903875815.1 uncultured Actinomycetes bacterium | reverse complement strand
GCGAGTCGGAGATTATCGAATAATTTACAGGGTCGATAACGGCCAACTCATTGTTCAACTCATTCAAATCGCGCATCGTCGTGAGGCATACCGAAATATTTAGTGCAGGGGTTAGTCACCGAGTAACTTAGTTGCCCAGGCTTGATACTCGACTGACAAATCCTTCACTGCCGCGATCTGAGCAATCTTTTCGCGGGCACCTGATTTAGCAGCGTAGATATCGCCAATGGTGATGCCATGGGCTGGTCGATGAACGATCTCGATTGCGGTTCCTGCCTCGACCATGGCCTCTTCGAGGATGCGCATATATGCACCAGGGCGATTCGCTTCCGTGAATTCCTTGATCAATGTAGGGCGATCCCAGAATCCTGAAAAGACTTTGCAAGGAATTCGAGGTTCGGCAACTTCAAGAAGTAATTCTCCGATGCGCCATTGTTCGCCAATGACTGCGCCTGTCACATCAATACCAACTGTAGTGAGATTTTCTCCGAATGATCCCGGTGTGATTTCGCGGCCAATCTTTGCTTCCCACCACTCGGCATCTTCACGGGCATAGGCGTATACCGCTCGGTCATAACCACCGTGGTGTTTGCGATCTACAACGCTATCGCCGGCCACGCAATCATTTCCAAATTGCACAAGCCCTTCCACCGGCCGCTTATCGATACCAGTGCGGTTACCTGACTCAGTCCAAGACTGTGGCTTGCTTTCGGTGGCAATATTGATCGAGAGAACTTTTGCGGGAGTATCCATCGCCATCCTTTAATTGGCCCACTGTGGTGGTAATTCGGTTCCGAGCAGCGCCCAAGCGGCTTGCTTGGCAGCACCATCAGCGACATATTCACCAATAGGTGGAACAGTGATCTTCTCTCCAAATACTTCTTCTGCGATCTGCTGGACTGCTGGATTGCGAGCTGCTCCACCGATCAGAAGAATACGTTGGTGCTTTACGCCTTGAGCAGTGAGCGCCTTGGCAGCATAGAAGAGCCCGGACATAACTCCTTCAATGCTGGCACGGGCGATATTGGCTGGAGTGAAATTCTCGTGCGTGATTCCAGTAAGCGAGCCGCGAGCGTCAGGGAGGTTGGGTGTGCGTTCGCCGTCAAAGTAAGGAATTAATGAGAGGCCGCCAGCGCCTGGCATAGCGCTCAGTGCTAGCTCGCTATATTCATCAAAACTACGGCCCAGCATCTTTGCTGTGGAATCAAAGATTTTGGCGGCATTTAATGTGCAAGCAAGTGGCAAATAATTTCCGGTGACATCGGCAAATCCAGCAACTTCACCAGATGGATCGTGGGTCGGTGTAGCCGAGATAGCAAAGGCAGTTCCGCTGGTACCTAGCGATACAACGAGATCACCCAGTACTGCGCCCACACCTAGCGCGCCACCGGCATTATCGCCTGCCCCTGGTGCAATACGCAGTTTTCCATTATCAAAACCGAAGCTCTTTGGCTGGATGATTCTAGGAAGCGTCACATGGGTATGTCCCAAAGCCGCTTCGAGAATTTCCATGGAGTAGGTATTTGTAACGCAATCAAAGTAGCCAGTACCCGATGCATCGGATCGATCGGTAAATAGATCTTTGAGGTTGGTACTTCCTGATAATTTCCACGATAACCAATCATGTGGCAGAGCCACGGCGCGAACTTTGGCAGCGTTTGCAGGTTCGTTATCACGCAGCCAACGCAGTTTTGTTGCAGTGAATGAAGCAACGAGTTTAGATCCCACTAATTCGTGAATGTTAGGAAATTCAATGTTGAGATCTATTGCCGCTTGGGCTGATCGAGTGTCATTCCACAACAACGCGGGTCGAATGACTTGGCCGGTTTCATCCAAGACGACCATGCCATGTTGTTGGCCAGCGATGCTGATCGCTTCAATCTCATCGAGGCCGCCGACATCCGCGATGACTCCTTGAAGTGCTTGCCACCAAGCTTCGGGGTCAACTTCAGTTCCACCGGGATGTGGCCGCGATGCTGAGGCCACGAGCTGACCAGATTCGGCATCGCGCACCACAATCTTTACTGATTGCGTCGAGGAGTCAACGCCAGCAACTTTGCGCATAGAGATTATTCGACGCCCATCAAATGTTCGAGAGCTAGTTGATCGAGAACTTCATAACCATAGCCACGCTTACCGGCAGCATCGGCATCGAAGGAATCTTTTGCAAGATCCTTCCACGTTTCTCCGGCAGCCAAAGTTGGCTCGGAGAGGCCTGGGATATTGGAGTTCTTCATCGCTTCAATGACTCGAGGATCCTTACGGAATGCAGCAGCACGCTCTTTGAGGATTAAGTACATGCGCATATTGGATGTGGCCGATGCCCAGACGCCAGAATCATCGTCGGTACGTACTGGCTTGTAATCAAAGTGCTTAGGGCCGGCGTACTGATAACGCTCGAGGAGATCGACTAAGAAGAATGCACTCTTAAGATCGCCGTGGCCGAAAACAAAGTCTTGATCGTACTTCGGGCCGCGCTGACCGTTCAGATCGATATGGAAGAGCTTGCCTTGCCAGAGTGCTTGCGCAATGCCGTGAACGAAGTTGAGGTTCGCCATTTGTTCATGGCCCACCTCAGGATTTAGTCCCACCATCTCTGGATGATCGAGCATGGAGATGAATCCGAGTGCATGTCCAATTGTTGGCAAGAAGATATCGCCACGCGGTTCATTCGGCTTTGGTTCAATCGCAAACTTAATGTCATAACCCTTATCAATGACATATTGTCCGAGGATGTTAAATCCTTCGGCATAACGCTGAAGTGCCACATAGGCATCCTTTGAGCTTTCCGATTCTGCGCCTTCCCGGCCGCCCCAGCAGACATAAATCTTGGCGCCGAGATCTGCAGCCAGATCGATATTGCGCATCGCTTTGCGAAGTGCAAAACGGCGAATATCGCGATCGTTACTGGTGAGCGCGCCATCTTTAAAGACAGGATGGCTGAAGAGATTTGTTGTCGCCATCGGCACTTTCATGCCGGTCTCAGAAAGCGCCTTCTTGAAGCGATCGATATGTCCTTGGCGAGTAGCGTCATCAGAGCCAAAGGGAAAGAGATCGTCATCATGGAACGTCACACCGTAGGCACCACGCGCTGCGAGTTCGTTAACAGTACGAACTGGATCAAGTGCATCACGAGTGGGATCACCAAACGGATCACGCGCCTGCCAGCCCACGGTCCACAGACCAAAGGTAAATTTGTCAGCAGGAGTTGGTGTAAACGACATTGATCACTCACTTCTCTCAGGGGGACTAACGGTCTTAACGTAACTGCTGCGAAATTCTATGGGGCGGAGTCGCCCTTGGATAGCCTGTTAGAGAAGTGCGAGGGCCGCAATTCCCGCGTCGTAGCCCTTATCTTCCTTACTTCCTGGGCCGCCAATTCGGGCAGTTGCTTGCGCAAGGTCATTACACATGAGGACGCCAAAGCCAATTGGCTTCGAGCGGCTGAGTTGAGCCGACATAACTCCCTGAGTCACGCCGTCGCACACGTATTCGAAATGGGGGGTCTCACCCTTCAGGACAAGTCCAACAATCACTGCTGCATCAAAGCCATGGTCGAGTGCCTTTTGCGCGGCAAGTGGTAATTCAAAAGAACCCGGCACATAGGAGATTTCATAGCCCACTGAATATTGCTCCATGGCTTTCACAGCGCCTGCAACGAGGGCGGCACATATATCGGTATGCCACGAAGCGGAAATGATTGCTACCTTCGCGCCAGCTTTTGGTGTGACGCTAAATGTGGGTGCTGCTCCGGCCATGATCGCTTCCTTCTCTCTGATATTCCGACTTAGTTGATCTCTAAATTATGTTGCATTCGGTTTTTCTTGGTGAGTAAATATTCTCGGTTGGCAGTTGTGACATGTGCAGTCACAGGGACAATGGTTATGGCAATTCCACCTTCTGTAAGAGCGGCAACTTTCAATGGATTGTTACTCAACAAACGAAGGGTGGAGATTCCAAGATTTCTCACAATTGCTAGGGCATCGATCCAATCGCGCTCGTCCGCATCGTGGCCTAATTGAATATTTGCATCAACTGTGTCGGCGCCTGCATCTTGCAAACGGTAAGCGGCAATCTTCTGACCAAGGCCAATGCCGCGGCCTTCGTGGTCGCGGAGATAAATAATGTAACCGGCGCCTTCTGCCTCAATTGCATCGAAACTTCGAGCCAGCTGATCGCCACAATCGCAACGATCTCTCCCAAAAGCATCTCCAGTCAAGCATTCGGAATGCAGACGCAGGAGTGGATCATTTCCCGGCGTGCCGAATTTAAGAATTGCATGTTCAACGCCACTAGATGTTGAGTGAATTGCAATCTGCCATTCTGCGCTCGAGCGCGGCAGCTTTGCCCATTGATAATCCACCTGTTCTGGCGCGCTTACCTGCAAGTGCCGCTCTGCATAATCAGCTAACTCTTGAATGGAGTACATGGGAATGCCATAGGCATCGCTGAAATCTTTTAAGGCTTGGCCGCGCATCATGGAGCCATCCTCATTAACTAGTTCAGAGAGCGCTGTTGCTGGCGCAGCACCCACCAATAGCGCCATGACTACTCCCGCTTCGGTGTGACCGCGACGAGCTCGAAGCAATTCGGGGTGAGCAGTGAGCGGGAAGATGTGCCCCGGACGTGAGAAATCTTGAGCAGTTGATTGAGCGTTTGCTAACGCCTGAATAGTTTTTGCGCGCTCGGCAGCACTAATTCCGGTTGTTAGTCCGTCCAGGGCATCGACAGAAACAGTAAAAGCGGTGCGCTTCTCATCTTGATTCTTCTTCACCATTTGTGGCAGACGAAGTCGATCTGCTTCCGCCTGAGTAATCGATACGCAGATCACACCGGAGGTGTGACGCACCATAAAACCCACAGACTCTGCGGTTGCTTTTTCAGCGAGCAACATCAAGTCGCCCTCGTTTTCGCGAGATTCATCATCAGTGATGATGAGAAGTTTGCCGAGTGCAAAATCTTTTAGTGCATCTTGGATATTCATGCATCTCCTCGCTTCAAGATGCGTTCTACGTATTTAGCTAACACATCTACTTCGATATTGACGGTGTCGCCTATTTTTCGAGTGCTCAAATTGGTTTTAGCGAGCGTCTCGGGAATCAACCAGACCGAAATTTGATTTGCATCATCACTGAGTTCTCCCACAGTGAGCGATACGCCATCGACACAGATGGATCCTTGTGGCTG
>CAIQXR010000150.1 GCA_903875815.1 uncultured Actinomycetes bacterium | reverse complement strand
GTCACGGGAATGACCAAAGCTGCAGCTCTGGGATATGCCGATAAGAAGATTCGCATCAATTCGGTGCACCCGGGCTATATCGATACTCCCCTATTGGGAGCGCTTCCTGATGAGGCTCGAGCGGGGCTAGTCGCGCTGCACCCAATTGGTCGCCTGGGCACATCCAATGAAGTAGCCGATCTCGTTCTCTTCTTATTGTCTGAGAAGGCTTCCTTCATTACCGGTTCGCAGCACTTAGTCGATGGTGGCTATACGGCCCGCTAGTTAATAATCCCAGACCGGTTCTTGCGCTTCATAGACTGCGCCATTTGCAGGGAAAATTAAGTAGCGATCAAAGCCGCGGGTAAACCAGCGATCGTGCGTGACAGCTAAGACAGTTCCTTGGAATGAATTTAGGCCTTGCTCCAAAGCTTCAGCTGAAGCGAGGTCTAAGTTATCTGTCGGTTCGTCGAGAAGAAGCATGGTCGCTCCCCCTAGTTCTAAGAGCAGAATCTGGAAACGTGCTTGTTGTCCGCCCGATAGTGATTCAAAGCGCTGATCAGATTGCTGGTGCAATTCGTATCGGCGAAGAACTGATTTAGCTGGTCCTAGCTGCAGTGAACAGACTTCCCAGAGAATTTCTATAAGGGTCTTACCGATGAACTCGGGGTGGGCATGAGTCTGGGCGAAGAAGCCAGGTTCTACACGAGCGCCCAATTTAAATGAGCCGAAGTGCTTGACGGTGTCATCGCCCGAAAGCAGACGCAAGAAGTGTGATTTACCCGTTCCATTCTTACCCAAGACGGCAACGCGATCTCCATAGAAGAGCTCGAGATCAAATGGCTCGGTGAGATTGTCGAGCGAGAGTTTTTCGCAGGTCACTACGCGAAGACCGGTCCGACCGCCTCGAAGCGTAACCTGAACATCTTGCTCAATTGGCGGCGCTTCTGGGGCGCCAATCTCCTCAAACTTCTTCAGTCGAGTTTGCATGGCTCGGTAGCGCGAAGCCATATCTGGTGAGTTCGAAGCTTGGACCTGCAATTTCTTTACCAAATTCACGAGGCGCTCATGCTCTTCTTCCCAGCGCTGCAAGAGTTCAGCGAAGCGCTCTTGACGAGCTTTGCGAGCATCGTGCCAACTCTCAAAGTTGCCGCCATGCACCCAGACGGTATTGCCATTTGCCCCGAGTTCTACTGTGACAATCTTTTGAGCCACGTGATTGAGAAGTTCTCGATCGTGGCTGACGAAAAAGATAGTTTTCTTACTAGTAGCAAGTTCATTTTCTAGCCAGCGCTTTGCCGGAACGTCGAGATAGTTATCAGGTTCATCGAGCACTAATACTTCATCCGGGCCACGAAGGAGTGATTCAAGAACCAACTTCTTCTGTTCTCCACCTGACAAAGTATTTACCAGGCGATGCGAGACTTCGTCATAGCTTTTACCCAGCGCCGCCATGCAGCAGACATCCCACATTACTTCTGCGTCATACCCACCAGCATCGCCCCAATCAGAGACTGCCTGGGCGTAAGCCATCTGATCTTTCTCACTATTACGAGAGTTCATTAATTCTTCTGCGCTCTGCACTTTTGCAGCAGCAGCTTGAATCGTAGGGGTTGAGACTGAGATCAATAGATCCCGAACTGTGCTCTCATCCCGTACCTGACCGATGAATTGACGCATCACGCCAAGACCGCCGGATATCGCGACTTTGCCAGCATGTGGCTGGAGATCGCCATAAATCATTTTGAGGAGAGTCGTTTTTCCAGAACCGTTGGGACCGACGATCGCTACCTTCGCGCCATCGCCCACGCGGAAATTCACATCGTTGAGTAGTAAGCGCCCATCAGGCAGCCAGTACTCAATTCCGCTGAGATCAATATGGCCCATAGTTGTGAAGAGTAGCGAATACGGGAATTAGTCGATCACAAAGCCGCTGGTAATGGGTCCTAGCTCGACGCCAGCGCCAGCATCATCCTGATGCTCGCCACGCGCTTCTTGTGCTTTGTGGGCACGTTCGTGCCATCGATTTTCGATCTTGCCAAAGCGCCAAATGAGTAGCGCGCTGCCCCAGACCACTACGAACATCATGACGATAATGAAGCCAGCCTTATTGATATTGAAGGCGAGGGCGTAATCCCAGAAACCGCCGACAAAATTTAATTGCTGCGCAAGTACTTGGCAGACTTCAAGACCACCAATAAATAACGCGACGAGAACCGAGAGACCAGTAATAACGATGTTGTAGTAAACCTTGCGGACTGGCTTAGAAAAAGCCCAGCCGTAAGCAAAGTTCATGAATGAGCCATCAATGGTGTCGAGCAAACTCATGCCACCAGCAAAGAGCATGGGTAGCGACAAGATTGCCCACCATGGCAGGCCAGCAACGACTGAAGACCCGGCAAGAACGAGAAGTGCAACTTCAGTGGCAGTATCGAAACCAAGCCCAAAGAGAATGCCGAGTGGATACATCTTCCAACTGGCATCGATGCGACGGGCAATCGGACCAAAGAAGCGCATCATGAAGCCACGTGAATCTAAGTGCTTCTCGAGCTGTTCTTCATTGAAAAGTCCTTGGCGCATCTGTCGGAAGACTTTAATAACTCCAACTAAAACGCTGAGGTTGAGAAGTGCGATCAACATCAAGAAGCTGCCGCTGACCGTTGTTCCAATCAGACCGGTGTAGTGGTGAAGGGCCGAGTGAGGATCTTTGACTTGGCCACCCAATGATTTAATTCCAAAGTTCAAAACAACTGCGAGCGCAGTCACCACCGATGAGTGGCCGAGCGAGAAGAAGAAGCCCACGCCCATGGGGCGCTGACCTTCAGACATCAATTTACGAGTGGTGTTATCGATCGCCGAGATATGGTCGGCATCGAAGGCGTGGCGCATTCCGAGCGACAAAGCGAGTAACCCTGTGCCCCAACCAAAGGTTGTGCCATCACT
>CAIQXR010000149.1 GCA_903875815.1 uncultured Actinomycetes bacterium | reverse complement strand
GTTGCCTCTAACTTCTCGTAAAGCGCAGCTGTTGAAGATAACTCCAACGGCGGGCGATTTATTCCACCAGTAATCTCAATTCGGGCCTCAGGGTGTTGGGCCTTGAGTGCCTTCACTGCGCCATCGACTCGTGTGAGTTCGGATGCGAGGAAGGAGCGAACATCAATATCAAGGGTTGCTAGAGCAGGCACCGTATTTGTCGTTGTACCCGAGTGCATCGTTGTGGGAACGACTGTTGTGCCGTGCTCTGAATTTTCAAGTGCGAGTACTTGCGAAACGAGTTGGGCAATTTCGGATGTGGCGTTGATGCCCTTCTCTGGCTCGAGGCCCGCATGCGAAGCGCGACCATGAACCGTAATTTTGTACATCGCAGTGCCTTTACGGCCGGTCTTCACTTTGCCATTGAGCGAAGCTTCCAACACCAGAACTGCGCTGGCACCTTTTGCCAATCGTTCAATGAGTGCGCGCGAGCTTTGGCTGCCCACCTCTTCATCGGTGGTGGCGACCAATGCAACTTTTTCGTGGGCGCCAGGAATATCGGCAACTGCATACATGGCCTGCAAGAAGCCGGCTTTCATATCGAAAATTCCGGGGCCACGTGCGATGTCACCATCGACGTTCCACAGCGGGAGATATGAATCGTGCGGCCACACCGTATCGAGGTGTGCGAGAAGAACGATGCTGGGGTTTTTGCTACCCCACCAAAAAACTGGCCGACCATTTTCTGTGAGTGCTTCAGCCGTTGTCGGCAAAGTGCGATTTGCGATTGTTACTGCGAGATCGACTGCGCGCTGACAAGCAGCAAGATCTTCGCTGGGAGATTGGGTCTCGACGAGCGCTTGAAGATCAGCGATCAAATTCTGCACATTGGCCACGGGCTAATTCTGCCTTACTTTACTTTTCCGCGGGGCTGACGCCAGTAATACGCGGGATTCGGAAGGTAGTGATCTCGCCAGTCGCGTGATCGCGGGCGTGGAGCGTACCGAGTGAGATAGAGAGGGGATCGATCAGCCGGTTTGATACGCCGCCATTGGTATCGGCATAGCCGATCGTGACGCTGGCGCCATCGGCAATATATTCATTGAGAATATCGAGCGTCTCGTTGGCAGAGGTTCGAGGAATGTCGCGATTCTTATGCGAAGTCGCTTTTTCACCGGCCCGGATCGCGCGAACTGCCGATTTAATAACTACTTCAGTAGGCGTTGAGGTCTCAGTAATAACTCGCGGCGGACGTGGGCGCGATTTCGCCCGACGAATAGCAGGAGCAGAGATCAAAATGCCGGTGGCATTTTCCGCAGCAGGTAGATATCCAGATTCGCGCAAAGTGGTAATTACTTCAGCTGCATCGAAGTCGCAGACCAATACTTGCGGTCCTAATTTGCGAAGGCGAAGGCTCTCCACTTTTTTGTCGTGAAGTATCTGCTGCAAGAGCCCTTCATCTTCACAACGAATATATGAGGAAGCGCTACCGACTCGAAGTCGGCCATGACGCTTTGCCACATCATTAATTAAGTAT
>CAIQXR010000148.1 GCA_903875815.1 uncultured Actinomycetes bacterium | reverse complement strand
GCGTAATTCTTTTAATTCCCTGACCATCTTTCGGTAAGGTTCGACCATGCTAAAGATGTCGACACTGCTCCTGCGCACACTTCGTGATGATCCAGCCGATGCCGAAGTGGCAAGCCATAAGTTATTGGTGCGCGCTGGCTATGTCCGCCGCGTTGCAGCTGGTATCTATGCCTGGTTGCCACTGGGTTACATCACCCTTCGTAACATCGAGCGGATTGTCCGCGAAGAGATGGATAGCGCTGGCTTCCAGGAAGTACATTTCCCTGCGCTGCTTCCACGCGAACCTTATGAGAAGACCAATCGTTGGGAAGAATACGGATCAGATCTCTTCCGTCTGCAAGATCGTCGCGGTAATGATTACCTGCTAGGCCCTACCCATGAAGAGATGTTTACATTGATGGTGAAGGGGGAGTACTCCTCCTATAAAGATTTGCCACTATCGATCTACCAAATTCAGACCAAGTATCGCGATGAGACTCGTCCGCGGAGCGGAATTATTCGTGGCCGGGAATTTGTGATGAAGGATTCCTATTCATTTGATCTCGATGACGACGGTCTCGCACTCTCTTACGAGAAGCATCGCAACGCCTATGTAAAGACTTTCGATCGCCTGGGCATGAAATACAACATCGTTTCGGCAGTATCTGGCGCCATGGGCGGCTCTCGTTCTGAAGAATTCTTGGCACCATGCCCTACCGGTGAAGATACTTATGTGCTTTGCGAGAAGTGTGGCTATGCCGCCAACGTCGAAGCGATGGTCACCAAAGTCGCGCCTTATACTGGCGATGCGCCTGCTGCGATGGAGATCTTTGATTCACCCAATACTCCCACCATTGATTCACTCGTTGAACTTCTCAATACGAAATTTGGAGCAGGTCATACCGGCGCTCACACTTTGAAGAATGTACTTCTCATGGCAGATGATGAAGCGATCTCTGTACTTGTTCCGGGTGATCGCGAAGTAGATCTCAAGCGTTTGCAAGCTAACTTGCCTGGCGTGGAAGAACTTCGCCTCTTTGATGATGGCGATTTCGCCAAGCGTCCTGGTCTCGTCAAGGGCTATGTCGGTCCACAAGATGCCGCAAAACTCGGCCTTCGAGTATTGGCTGATCCACGAATCGTCGCTGGCTCACATTGGATTACTGGCGCAAATCAAAAGGATAAGCACGTTCGATTTGTCACCTGCGGTCGAGATTTCGAAGTCGAGCGTTATATCGAAGCTGCTGAAGTTCGTGCCGGCGATCTCTGCCCGGAGTGCGCAACCCCAGTGGTTATTGATCGCGCGATTGAAATCGGCCATATCTTCCAGTTGGGTCGCAAATACGCAGAAGCACTCGATCTCACTGTCTTGGATAAAGATGGCAAGCCCCGCGTCGTCACCATGGGCTCCTATGGAATCGGTGTCTCGCGCGCAGTAGCAGCGATCGCCGAGCAGACCCACGATGAGATCGGATTGAACTGGCCGCGCGAAGTTGCGCCAGCAGATCTTCATATTGTTGCAACGGGCAAAGAAGATCAACCTTTTGATGTTGCCGAGAAACTTGCGCTAGATCTTGAGGCGAAGGGCGTTCGCGTTATGTATGACGATCGTCGCGATGCTAGCCCTGGTGTGAAATTTAAGGATGCTGAGTTGATTGGCATCCCATATATCGTCATCGTGGGCAAAGCACTTGCTGATGGCAAAATTGAATTGCGCATTCGTCGATCAGGCGAGAAGTCCGAGATAGCACTGGACGGCGCTGTCGATCAGATTTACTCGACTATTTTCGCCTAAGCGTTCATGTCGATCGCCACGCTCATCTTCCTGGCAGCAGCCTCAGGATTTGCGGGTTTCATCGATGCTATCGCCGGCGGTGGCGGACTCATTCAGCTCCCGGCGCTACTGATTGGGTTGCCACAAAAGCCCATCGGTTTAATCTTGGGAACAAATAAAGTTCCAGCGATATTGGGTACAAGTTCTTCGGGAATCGCATACTTCCGAAAAGTGCGGCCCGATCTCCATGCAGTTCTCTTTATGGCTGGTCCGGCGATGGTGGGTTCCGCGCTCGGCGCACATTTGGCGAGTCACTTTCCTTCTCACACATTTCGCCCCATCATCATCGCCCTTCTCATCCTCGTTGCCATCTACACCTGGAAGCGGCCACATCTTGGCGTGGAAGAGAAACTTCGCTTCACTCGCCCCGTTCAAAATGCAATGCTGGCACTCATCGGCTTTTCCATCGGTTTCTACGACGGAATCTTTGGTCCCGGCACCGGCACTTTTCTCGTCTTTTCATTGGTGGGAGTAATTGGTTATGCCTTCTTAAAAGCTTCTGCCACTGCCAAACTCGTCAATATTTCTACCAACTTTGCTGCACTGGTGACTTTCCAAATCTCTGGACATATCTGGTGGCGTCTGGGATTGATTATGGCTGCCGCAAATATTGCCGGATCGATTCTTGGTGCTCGTCTGGCCATTCGCGGGGGATCGGTCTTGGTACGAAAAGTCTTCCTTTTTGTAGTTGCAATTCTGATCGCCAAGTTAGGTTATGATTGGCTCCATCAGTAAGCAAGGAAAAAACCGAATAACAACTCAATAGATAGGAATAGTAAATGTCAGTTATTGACGATGTCACAGCCGCGATTAAGCCTGTTATTGAAGCCGGCGGCAATTATTTAGAAGAAGCCACCATTACCAGCGCTGGCAAACTCCGCATTCTCACCGTTATCGTCGATAGCGATTCTCACCTTAATCTTGATCAAGTCACCGCCGTGAGCCGTGACATCTCTGAAATTATCGAAGGTCTAACTGCCCTTGGTGAAACCCCATTCACGTTAGAAGTCACCTCACCAGGTGTAGACCGCCCACTCACTCTGCCTCGCCACTGGCGTAAAAATGCTGGCCGCCTGATCAAAGTCACTCTGCTCGACGGTGCTACCGTCGCCGGCCGGATTGGCACTTCTGATGAGCAGAGCGTTCATATTGACGAGCAAGTTGTGAAGTTCGCTGATATCAAAAAAGCGATGATTGAAATTGAATTCAAATCCATTAAATCTGAAGATTCCTCCGACGAAGATGGAGGCGATGAATAATGGCTGTTGATGTCGACGCGCTGATCGCGCTCACCGTCGAAAAAGGTATTCCGCTCGAAAAGATGATCAGTGCGATCGAGAATATTGTCACTGAGACTTATCGCGAACTTCCCGAAGCAAAGCCAGGTGGACGCGCAGTGCTCAATCGCGCGACTGGTGAGATCGATATTCACTATCCGATTTATGATGAGGAAGGTCTCTATAAGGAGAGCTTGATCGATGCTCCTGAAGGTTTTGATGATGTTATTACTCGCCTGACTCGTAAAG
>CAIQXR010000147.1 GCA_903875815.1 uncultured Actinomycetes bacterium | reverse complement strand
TGGCCCTGTGCAACAACAACCTTCTGGTTGCGGCTGGTGCCTTGGTTGGAGCGAGTGAACTTCTCGAGGAAGTAAGTCTCAGTGGTTGAGTCATCATTCATCACGGTGACTTCATCAGCAGAGACAGATGTGACAACACCTGGCTTCTTGTTGATGACGACATCGCCAGCATCGACTGCAGTACGGAATTCCATACCAGTTCCGACGAATGGTGATTCAGCCTTAATAAGTGGAACAGCCTGACGCATCATGTTCGAGCCCATCAAGGCGCGGTTAGCATCGTCGTGCTCGAGGAATGGAATCATTGCAGTAGCAACCGAAACCATCTGACGTGGTGAAACGTCCATGTAATCGACTTCTTCACCTGGGATGTATTCAACTTCGCCACCGCGACGACGTACAAGTACGCGTGCTTCCGCGAAGTGTGAATCAGAAGTAAGTGGCGCATTTGCCTGAGCAATGATGTGCTCATCTTCTTCATCTGCAGTGAGGTAATCGATCTGATCGGTGACCTTGCCCTTAACAACCTTGCGATAAGGAGTCTCGATAAATCCAAATGGTGTTACGCGAGCAAATGTTGCGAGCGAACCAATAAGACCAATGTTTGGACCTTCTGGAGTTTCGATCGGACACATGCGGCCGTAGTGTGATGGGTGAACGTCACGAACTTCGAAGCCGGCGCGCTCACGAGAGAGACCACCAGGTCCAAGCGCTGAAAGACGACGCTTGTGTGTCATTCCTGACAATGGGTTGGTCTGATCCATGAACTGGGAAAGCTGTGATGTTCCGAAGAACTCCTTGATGGATGCAACTACAGGGCGGATGTTGATCAAGGTCTGAGGAGTAATCGCCTCAACATCTTGAGTTGTCATACGCTCACGAACAACGCGCTCCATACGAGAAAGTCCGGTGCGAACTTGGTTCTGAATAAGTTCACCAACGGTACGAAGGCGACGGTTTCCGAAGTGATCGATATCGTCGATCTCAACACGAACCTGCTTGCCGTATTCCATAAGAACTTCGCCCTTGTGAAGTGCAGCGATGTACTTGATGGTTGCAACGATATCTTCAATGTTAAGAAGACCCTTTGCGAGTTCTAGTTCGAGACCGAGCTTCTTATTGACCTTGAAGCGGCCGACCTTTGCAAGGTCATAACGCTTAGGGTTGAAGTAGAGGTTCTCAATGAGATTCTGTGCAGCTTCCTTCGTTGGTGGCTCACCTGGACGGAGCTTGCGGTAGATATCGAGAAGAGCTTCGTCTTGAGTCTCGACGTTATCCTTTTCGAGAGTTGCACGAATAGATTCGTACTCACCGAATTGCTCGAGGATCTGCTCTGAAGTCCAACCAAGAGCCTTCAAGAAGACTGTTACAGATTGCTTACGCTTGCGGTCGATGCGAACGCCAACGAGATCCTTCTTATCAACTTCAAATTCCAACCAAGCACCACGGCTTGGAATGATCTTTGCAGTAAGGATGTCCTTGTCAGATGTCTTCTCAATGGTGCGCTCGAAGTAGACGCCAGGAGAACGAACGATCTGTGAAACAACTACGCGCTCTGTACCGTTGATAACAAATGTTCCGCGAGGTGTCATCAATGGGAAGTCACCCATGAAGACAGTCTGCGACTTGATTTCGCCGGTGGTGTTATTGGTGAACTCTGCTGTAACGAAGAGAGGAGCTGCGTATGTCATATCGCGCTCTTTGCACTCTGCAATCGTGTACTTCGCAGGTTCGAAACGGTGATCGTGGAATGAGAGTGACATCGTTCCTTGGAAATCTTCGATCGGAGAGATCTCCTCGAAAATTTCTTCTAGGCCTGATGTACGTGGGACTTCACCGCGACCGGACTTCTCTGCAACATCCAAGCGAGCACGCCACGCGTCGTTACCGAGCAACCAGTCAACACTGTCGAGCTGTAGTGAGAGTAGGTTCGGAACTTCGAGGGGTTCGCGGATCTTTGCGAATGAAACACGGGCAGGTGCATGTGACTTTGACTTCGATGCGGCCAAAATTCCTCCAGATGTAAACGCACGGCTACCGCCAGGTCTCAGCCGCTATATGCCTGACCTCTGGGTTTTGTAAATTTGCGAACGCTCAGGGTACCCACTTGCGGGCTCCCCTGTCTAATCGCCTGCTTATATACCCGCCAAGGCCCAGATGTACCTAAAATCAGGAAAATTGTTGATAACAGTTCGATCTACCCCGGCTGTGCCCGTCTCTACCCGAAATGTCCGATTTGTTACAATAAGAGGGATTTGTGTATCAATTTGGCCCTCAAGCGCATCAGCCTTTGCTAGCCTTAGCCCACACCGCTCAAGGTTCCGTCCTTGAGTTTAGAGCTCAGCCGAAAGGCTGGGCTCTTTGTCATTTGCCGGTGGTTTCCTAAGCCTTCGGCCGCTTTCCCCCGTGTGCAAGACGATTTCCAATAGTTAATAGGCTCGAGGCATTAATCAGGAGTATTACCGCCCAAGTCCTGTAATTCTGAATTTTCAGCCAGTAAAGAGTTACCGCCAGGGTTAGAGCGGTTAAGGCAAGCAAATCGAAAGCTCTCCTCGGCTTCAATTTAAGGTCCTCTCACCCATACGCCAATGACGCCTACCTTGCATGAGTCGAAGTGAGTTCTCAATATCCATAACCATGAAAATACTAAGTTGCTTTCGTAAGTTTGCTTCGATTTCCTCTCATTACCTACACAGTTCGTTAGCACTTTCGAGTTGAACAAAGAATTTCATGGAAAAGCGCATAAATCAGCCTATAGAAATCGGTGTTTATTCGAGGATGACCACTTTTGACCGACATGCGAACTTACGAATTCTTAGAATTAATCCAAGAAATGGAGCGACGATGAAATTTACCTCTCGAGCTGGACTGGTGGCCTTGGCCGCTCTCCTCACAGCCACCGCGCTTAGCGCTCCTGCTCGTGCCGGTGTTGCCATTCCATCCGACGTTCCCAATCTAGGCCTCTACTTTGTCGACAACTTCCAACTCGGAAGTATGCCTAGCCAAATTTTCGGCGTTGGAAACCAAGATGACTCTTCTTCGTTTCTCATGTGTAAATCAGATACAGATCCTTATTGCGTGAAGGCCTCCCGAATATTTGCAAACATTGATTTAGACATTTGTAAGGCAGCGACGGTTACTTCTTGTATCGAGACCGTTTGGGCAGTCGACCCTTCTGGAAAGAAAATTGAAGGTTCGGTAAGTAAAGTCGTTCAAGACAATTCCAATCAGTATGTCTCGGAAAATACTGTAAATAAATTGCCCGGCAGCCACGGACTTGGAGCCTTATGGACATTCCCAGGAGTTACTAACAGTTCTGGGGGGAATGAATTTTTTGTGGCAGTCCAAGATCGATTTAATGGTGAGAAGAATTCTGGGGATCCAGTTAGTTCCGCAAAATACTGGCAGGATAGTTTTGTAGCTGGAATCGTTCCGATAAAGGAAATTTCTGGAACTTACGGAGTTCTCGCAGCCAACGATGCGCAACATGGCAATCAAGCTTGGGGTTCACAACCAGATGGAAACATCAACACACCAGACGGATCACCGTGTGTCGTAACAGATAGAACCTATTGCGCTGCAAAGGCACTCTTCCCGGCTGATTATCGCTTTGGAATGACGCTAAGGCTTGGGAGCAAGCCCACGGGTTGGTTTAGTGGAAGATTAGGGTTTCCGGCTATTACGACTTCCGACACAGTAAACGGAGAAAATATCTCTATTGAAGCAACTCCGCTTTTAGTACCAAGTCTTGATTTCACAGTGCCAAACGCACAAATTCCTTCAGCGGCGAAGAAGATTGCATTTGACGGAACCCAATGGGGCCGTGGGGGAACTAAGAATTGGCAAATCGTGGGTGAGCAAAGTGATCCACGCATGATGGACATGTTGACTGCGTTTACTCCTGCATTTGAAAATAAGTCCACTGGCACCGACTCAATCTGGTCCTTCAAAACAATGATAGGTGACAATAGCCGTGATGCCATTTATAAGTGCAGTAACGGATTAAATTCCTTTGGCGGTTTAGTAACAAGTAATGCCCTCACATATTCCGATGGGGCTCCAGCTTTTGATCCACAATCTGGTGAAATGACCTACAAAGTAGCCTCTCCTCACTTTAGGGAAGATGGAACTATCGCGCGAGGAAGCTATGACCTAGCAGTGCGAAGTTCAGTCGTTCGCTGCTTATATGGCTTCTCATCTGCACCTGTTAAGGCCACAATCTCGATTCAAAGTGAAGACGGAAATGAACAAGTTGCGACAACTGTCGTGAGCGAAAAGGACGGCTGGCTTTACTTGTCTGCAAAGGGCTTCACATTCTCCAGCCCAACGATTGCTGTGAAGTTCACGCAGGATGCCGCGGTTAATCCAGCGCCAAAGGTGAGTGCACAGAAATCAACGATCACCTGCGTGAAAGGCAAGAGCAGTAAGAAGGTAACCGCCATCAAGCCATCCTGCCCGGCTGGATTCAAAATTAAATAATCGGAGTGCCGTCTAGGGGAACTACCACCTAGACGGCCCCTTTGATCTGCGCCTGACAGGATTCGAACCTGTGACCAAGCGTTAGTTAGGCACTCGCTCTATCCGCTGAGCTACAAGCGCGCCTTGGAAAGATAGTTTTAAATGGATTTTTTAATTGTGGCGATTTGAGTTGTCTGTGGAAATGATGAAGCTGCTGATAACTACACAAAGTAGTTATGAATTAGAGAAACTGTTGAAATGATTCAGTGCTAGATTCTTACTCCCACTAGTTATGGGTTGCGATGAAATTACATTGCAAAGTTCGTGCAAGATGGTGCGCCTGTAAGTGAGTTAAACAAAGAAGGGCTCCCGCGAACGGGAGCCCTTCTTTTGCAAGTAGATAATTACTTGATGGTGACCTTTGCACCAGCTGCTTCGAGAGCGGTCTTTGCCTTCTCGACAGCTTCCTTTGAACCCTTTTCGATGAGGGTTGCAGGTGTTGCATCGACGAGGTCCTTGGCTTCCTTGAGGCCAAGAGCTGAGTTGATGCCACGTACTTCCTTGATAACAGCAATCTTCTGTGAACCTGCATCTTCGAGGATGAGTGAGAACTCGTCCTGATCTGATGCGCCACCAGCTGCTGGAGCTGCTGCTCCGCCTGCTGCTGCTACTGGAGCTGCTGCTGTTACATCGAACTTCTCTTCAAATGCTTTGACGAAGTCTGAGAGCTCAACGAGTGTGAGTTCTTCGAACTGTGCCAATAGATCTGCTTGTGAGAGCTTTGCCATTTTTATATTTTCCTTTTCTTTTGACTAAAAATTATTCAGCTGCCGGAGCTTCTGGAGCTGCTTCTTCTGTTGCAACTTCTGCTGCTGCTTCGGCTACTGGGGCCTCGACAACTGCTTCTGCTGCGGGTGTCTCTTCGACAACTGGAGCTGCCTCTGCTGCTGGAGCAGCAACGGCAGGTGCGCCTGCTTCGAGCTTGATGCGAAGTGCGTCGAGGGTACGTGCGGCCTTGGCCATTGTGCCCTTCATTGCACCAGCAAGCTTGCTCAAGAGAACCTCACGGCTCTCGAGATCTGCGTATTGCATGATCTCTGCAGTTGTTAGTGTCTTTCCTTCGAAGATTGCGCCCTTGATAACAAGTGCGGAATTCTCCTTCTGGAAGTTCTTAAGGCCCTTTGCGGCCTCAATGAAATCACCCTTGATGAATGCAACTGCAGAAGGACCAACGAGAAGATCATCAGAGATCTCAACGCCAGCATTCTTTGCAGCAATCTTGGTCAAGGTGTTCTTGACGACTGAGTACTTAGTTTCTGCACCCAATGAACGACGTAGAGTCTTCATTGCGGATACGGAGAGACCGCGGTACTCGGTCAAAACAGTTGCGTTTGCACCACGGAAATCTTCCGTGAGCTCAGCTACTGCTGCTTCCTTATCAGGACGCGCCATGCGGCTTCCTTTCTATCTACATGTCATCTTCGCTTAAGTAAGCGAATCTGGTCTTACGGTTGTGGAGCGTTCACTTTCTCAACCCGCCGAAAATTAAAAAATCCCCGGCGCATAAATGCGCACGAGGGTTATCTCATGTGCACCTATGCGGGCTGCGATCTCTCGCAATTAACGTGGCTTGGGTTTCCCCGGGCCGCGGCCTGCAGTCTTTGGTGAGATGACTAGGGTAGATCTTTCGACCTACCCCCGTCAAAACTAGGTATTTCTGGGTGAAACTTAAGCGTTCTCTGGATCGCGGATGAGGTTTGGATCTACCTGAATTCCAGGTCCCATCGTTGTCGAGATAACAGCCTTGCGGATGTAGCGACCCTTCGATGAAGCTGGCTTGGCGCGAAGTACTTCGTCCATTGCTGCTGCATAGTTCTCAGCGAGCTGCTGAGCGGTGAAGGATGCCTTGCCGATAAGGAAGTGGAGGTTGGAGTTCTTATCAACGCGGAACTCGATCTTTCCACCCTTAATATCGGTAACAGCCTTGGCAACATCTGTTGTCACTGTTCCGGTCTTTGGGTTAGGCATGAGGCCACGTGGTCCAAGGACCTTACCGAGGCGACCGACTTTACCCATCAAATCTGGTGTTGCTACGACTGCGTCGTAGTCGAGGCGGCCCTTAGAAACTTCGTCGATAAGTTCATCGCCACCGACGATATCTGCACCGGCTGCGCGAGCTTCATCAGCACGCTCTCCGTTTGCAAATACGAGGACGCGAGCGGTCTTACCGGTTCCGTGTGGAAGGTTTACGGTGGTACGGATCGCCTGGTCTGCCTTCTTTGGGTCAACGCCCAAAACAAGTGCAACTTCTACAGATGCATCGTACTTAGTAACGCTGGTCTCCTTAGCAAGCTTTACTGCTTGGCCAGGTGTGTAAAGGTTCTTGAAATCAACCTTCTCAGCTGCTGCCTTGTATGCCTTACTGCGCTTCATTTCTGCTCCTAATCTGATTCATATTTCTATGATCAGTTCGAGTTGTGGTTAACGAACCAGCGAGGTTCTCCCACGCCCGCGAAGAAATTTTCTCCGCGGACCTTCAGTAGCTTGTGGCTACTAAATATTTAATTAGCCGACCGTGATTCCCATGGAACGTGCTGTTCCCGCGATGATCAATGATGCAGCTTCGAGATCGTTTGCATTGAGGTCAGGCATCTTGAGCTTTGCAATCTCTTCTACCTGTGCCTTGGTGATGTTAGCGACCTTGGTCTTGTGTGGAACTGGTGAACCCTTTTCAACGCCAGCAGCCTTGAGGATCAAGCGTGATGCTGGAGGGGTCTTGGTGATGAAGGTGAATGAACGATCTTCGTAGACAGTGATCTCTACGGGGATGATCTGACCCTTTTGGTTTTCGGTCTCAGCGTTGTATGCCTTGACGAAGTCCATGATGTTGACGCCATGCTGACCGAGGGCAGGACCTACTGGTGGAGCTGGTGTTGCTGCGCCAGCCTGGATCTGCAACTTAATAAGTGCGGTGATCTTCTTCTTTGGTGCCATGGTTCGTTTTCCTTTTCTCGGTTACCTGAAATTAAAGCTTCTGTACTTGGTTGAATGCGAGCTCTACTGGGGTCTCGCGACCAAAGATAGATACCAATACCTTGAGCTTTCCTTGCTCTGGCATGATCTCTGAAATTGTTGCTGGCAGAGTTGCGAATGGACCATCCATAACAGTGATGGACTCGCCAATCTCGAAATCGACCATCTTGATATCGATCTTCGCGCCCGCTTTGACCGGACGTGGTGCCAAGATATTTTCAACCTCAGAAAGTGAGAGTGGTGATGGGTGGTGAGCGTTGCCCACAAAGCCCGTCACACCAGGGGTGTTACGTACGCACGACCATGATTCATCGGTGAGATCCATGCGAACGAGAACGTAACCAGGGAAGACATTGCGCTTAACCTGCTTGCGCTGGCCATTCTTAATCTCGGTTACTTCTTCTTCAGGAACTTCGATCTGGAAAATAAAATCTTCCATGTTGAGCGAGGTCACGCGGTTGGTGAGGCTGCCCTTAACTTTCTTCTCATAACCGGCATACGAGTGAACGACATACCAATCGCCAGGTGCATCGCGAAGTGCTTTGCGGAACTCAGCGTTTTCATCGTTCTCTTCTTCTTCAGCGGTCTCGGCTGCAACTTCTTCCTCAATAGCTGCAACAGCTTCCACTGAACCGATTGCGAGGTCAGCAACAACATCTTCAATAACTACATCTGGATTTGCGGTGGCTGCGAGCGCAGCCTCAAAGGCATCTACGGGAGCAGCGCTCTCGGTAGGAACCTGAGTATTTAATTCATCGCTAAATGACATGTGATCCGCCTTATCCGAAAACCAAGAAGACAACCTTGGTTAATACAAGGTCGAGCAATGAGACGACGAGAATGATGAATCCGACGAAGACCAAGACAACGGAGGTGTAAGTGGTGAGTTCTTTCTTGGTAGGCCATACGACCTTGCGAAGCTCAACGACAACTTGGCGATAGAACAGGCCAATGCGCGCAAAGATCCCCTTGGAATCTTCGACTTGCGTATCGTTATTCACAGTTCTACCTCTTCTACTAGTTGCTTACTTCTCTAACGTTTCTTACGGGTCATACAAATCGTGCGGGTCTTGCTGGCCGTACTTGCAGGGCAGGAGGGATTTGAACCCCCAACCGCCGGTGTTGGAGACCGGAACTCTAGCCAATTGAGCTACTGCCCTTCGGGCGCCTACCAATCCAACTCTGGGCATGAGTAATCATGACCATTTGCAAGATTGTGCAAGTGCCAGACGGGAGAGTGTACGCAGGGAGGGCGCCCGAGTAAAACTGGCTCCTGAGGGGGCATAATTGCCCGTATGAGCGAATCCAAGCCCCGCGTATCCCGCCGTATTGCCGCCATTGCCGAGTCTGCGACCCTGGCTGTCGACAGTAAGGCCAAGGCCCTGAAAGCAGCCGGCCGGCCAGTTATCGGCTTCGGAGCCGGTGAGCCTGACTTCCCTACCCCTGCCTATATCGTCGATGCTGCAGTAGATGCCGCCAAGAAGCCGGCTAACCATCGATATACCCCAGCAGGTGGATTACCAGAACTCAAAGAGGCGATCGTCGCCAAGACTCTTCGCGATTCCAAATACGCAATCACTGCTGATCAAGTCTTAGTAACAAATGGTGGAAAGCAAGCGGTCTATCAATCATTTGCTGCCATCATTGATCCGGACGATGAAGTCATCTTGCCTTCCCCTTATTGGACCACCTACCCCGAGTGCATCAAACTCGCTGGCGGTAAGGCCGTTGAAGTCTTTGCGGATGAATCACAGAATTATTTAGTCACTGTTGAACAACTCGAAGCAGCTCGCACACCAAAGACAAAGGCGCTGCTCTTCTGCTCTCCTTCTAATCCCACCGGCTCGGTTTACTCTGCGGATCAAGTCAAAGCAATTGGTGAGTGGGCAGTCAAGCACGGCATCTGGGTCATCACCGATGAGATTTACGAGCACTTGCTCTATGACGGTGCGACTGCGCCAAGCATGCCGGTACTCGTTCCGGAAATTGCCGATCGCTGCATCATTCTCAATGGCGTTGCCAAGACTTATGCAATGACTGGTTGGCGCGTGGGTTGGATGATTGGACCGAAGGATGTCATCAAGGCTGCTACCAACTTGCAGTCACACCTTTCATCCAACGTCTCCAATATTTCGCAGCGGGCTGCAATCGCTGCGCTCGCCGGTGATCTATCCGCCGTTCATGAGATGGGCGTTGCCTTTGATCGTCGACGCAAATTGATCGTCAAGATGCTCAATGAGATTCCTGGCGTTGTCTGCCCTACCCCTACCGGCGCTTTCTACGTCTATCCATCGGTCAAGGGTCTGCTCGGTAAAGAGATTCGCGGCAAGCGCCCTACTACATCAGCAGAGCTCGCCACATTGATACTCGAAGAAGTCGAAGTTGCAGCAGTGCCTGGTGAAGCCTTTGGACCATCTGGATACTTGCGCTTTTCATATGCGCTGGGCGATGACGATATCGTCGAAGGTATTACTCGCGTTCAGAAGTTATTGGGCGAAGCTAAGTAGCAAATCCTTACTGAACGATCTGCACTTCAGGGTCGAGGCGAATTCCAAATTTCGCCTCGACCTTCTCTATTACATAATCTTTGAGTTCCAAGAGATCCTGCGTGGTCGCATCGCCCGCATTTGATAAGGCCAATACATGGCGAGGTGAGATCTGAGCGCCCTTGTGGCGGTAGCCCTTTTCAATTCCTGCACGCTCCATCAACCACGCCGCCGACGTTTTGATAGTGCCATCGCCCTGCGGGTACTTGGGTGCATCGGCTGGAAGAAGCGCAGCTTGCTCGGCACTGAGGAGCGGATTGGTAAAGAATGAACCAGCCGACCAGATGCCTTCACTCAGCAACATCCCTTTAGCGGCGCGAAGTTCTAATACTGCAGCGCGCACTTTCTCAATTTCGACCCGAACGCCGACTTCAACGCCTAACTTCTTGGCGAGTTCGGCATATTCAATCGGCAGTGATTTCTCGCCGCGACGCAATTGGAATGTAACGCTCAAGACGACATAGCGGTCGCTCTCATCTTTAAAGCGAGAGTTGCGGTAGCCAAAGCCACACTCAGAGGCAGTAAATGTCTTCACTTCGCGGTCATGGCGATCATAAGCACGAACCCGGGCGATCACTTCGCCAACTTCATGGCCATAGGCGCCAATATTTTGAATGGGTGAAGCACCCACGGTGCCAGGAATTCCACTCATCGATTCCAGATTGGCAAGGCCAAGTCCCATGCAGAACTGCACGAAGCCATCCCAATCCTCGCCGGCTTGGACTTCGAGCATTCCGCCACTGCAGGCATCGATCTCATAACTATTGCCCTTATTGGCGATCTGAATGACGGTGCCATTAAATCCGGCATCAGCAATTAATAAATTAGATCCGCCGCCAAGTATGAGTACTTGCTCGCCGGCTTGATCAGCAGCATCGACGGCAGCAATGATCTCTTTTTCGGTTGTTGCTGTAATGAAAGTCTTTGCTGGCCCACCGAGGTGAAAGGTGGTGAATTGCGAGAGCGAAGACATAAGGAAAGGTTATAGGGATTTAGCGGCGTGGGGTAAGAATTTCGTTCTTGCCACGGAAGCGATCCAAAATTCGATCGTAAGTCTTCTTGGATTGCTCATCGCGCATCGCTGGATCGCTGTCGTAATAGCCATGGTGGCGGGCTTGCTCGAGTGGTAAATCCATCTGCCAGAGCTTGGCGTGGGCCTGGCGCAGGCGAAGTGAGAATTCAATATCGGCATTGCGATAGAAAGTTGCGCGAACATT
>CAIQXR010000146.1 GCA_903875815.1 uncultured Actinomycetes bacterium | reverse complement strand
TCCGAGCGCTGCGCCATCACAAGTAGAGCGCAAAGTTCGCTATGACTTAATCCCTGAGAAGCACGGCGAGATCTGGGCAGCTGCGACGATGGAATTTGGTGCGCTCATTTGCACAGCCAGATCGCCGCTCTGCGATCAATGTCCATTGGTCAATGAGTGCCAATGGCGGGCAGCAGGCTATCCCCCATCCGCGCCAACAAAGAAGCAAGCAAAATTCACTGGCAGCGATCGGCAATGCCGTGGAACGGTCATGGGTTACTTACGTGAAAACGAGAAAGCGTCGCTTGCGAAACTTTCGCCGCTCTGGCCCGATCAATCACAATTAGAGCAGGCCCTAAAAACGCTTATTGCCGATGGCCTCATAGAGACCACCGGCAAAAGCTACCGACTAGCGGGTTAATTACTTCTCAGCAGGAGTCTCTGCGAGATCTTCCGGAGTATCAGGCAGTTCTGCCTTAGTCACGCCCTTGAAAGTAAAGATCTCGTTCTCACCTTCCATGGCCGTATCGATCAACGTGATCTCTCCCGCCTTCACATCACCGAAGAGAATCTTCTCAGAGAGAACATCTTCGATTTCGCGTTGGATGGTTCGACGCAATGGGCGGGCACCAAGTAGTGGGTCGTAACCCTTCTTAGCAAGGAGCGCCTTGGCCGTTGTGGTGAGTTCGATTCCCATATCGCGAGCACGCAAGCGTTCATCGAGATTAGCAACCATGAGATCAACGATCTGGATGATCTCTGCTTCAGAGAGCTGGTGGAAGACGATAATGTCATCGATACGGTTGAGGAACTCGGGACGGAAGTGAGTCTTGAGTTCGTCGGAGACTTTCGCCTTCATGCGCTCATAATTGCCGAGCGCATCTGATGAATTATGGAAACCAAGACCGAGTGACTTGGAGATATCACGAGTACCAAGGTTGGTGGTCATGATGATGATGGTGTTCTTGAAGTCCACGACTCGACCTTGCGAATCAGTGAGGCGACCATCTTCTAGTACTTGAAGAAGTGAGTTGAAGATATCTGGGTGCGCCTTTTCGACTTCATCGAAGAGAACAACGGAGAATGGCTTGCGGCGCACCTTCTCAGTGAGTTGACCACCCTCGTCATATCCGACGAAGCCTGGAGGTGCTCCAAAGAGACGTGAGGCGGTGTGCTTCTCAGAGTACTCAGACATATCAAGCTGAATGAGTGCATCAGAATCACCGAAGAGGAATTGAGCAAGTGTGCGAGAGAGTTCGGTCTTACCGACGCCAGAAGGACCAGCGAAGATAAATGAACCACCCGGACGCTTCGGATCTTTGAGGCCAGCGCGGGTACGACGAATTGCCTGTGAGAGCGCCTTGATCGCTTGATCCTGTCCGATAACACGGCGATGAAGTTCATCTTCCATGCGAAGCAAACGTGAAGTCTCCGCTTCGGTGAGTTTGAAGACTGGGATACCGGTCGCAGTAGAAAGAACTTCTGCAATCAACTCTTCATCGACTACAGCAACGACATCGAGGTCGCCTTCCTTCCATGCCTTCTCAGCTTCAGCGCGTTCAGCGATTAACTTCTTCTCGTTATCGCGTAGTGATGCCGCCTTTTCAAAGTCTTGGGAATCAATTGCTGACTCCTTCTCCTTACGTGCATTGGCGATTTTGTCATCATAAGCACGAAGCTCTGGTGGCGCAGTTAAGCGACGAATGCGCAGACGCGAACCAGCTTCATCGATGAGATCGATCGCCTTATCTGGCAAGAAGCGATCTGAAATGTAACGATCGGCAAGAGTTGCCGCTGCAACGAGCGCATCATCAGAGATCGAAACTTTGTGGTGTGATTCGTAGCGATCGCGAAGTCCCTTAAGAATCGCAATGGTGTGTTCCACTGTTGGTTCAGCAACTTGGATCGGCTGGAATCGGCGCTCAAGTGCGGCATCCTTCTCGACATGCTTGCGATATTCATCAAGTGTGGTCGCACCGATTGTCTGGAGCTCACCGCGAGCGAGCATTGGCTTCAAGATGCTTGCGGCATCGATTGCACCTTCTGCTGCGCCAGCGCCAACAAGTGAGTGGATCTCATCAATAAAGAGGACGATATCGCCACGAGTTTTAATCTCTTTAAGAACTTTCTTGAGGCGCTCTTCGAAATCACCGCGGTAGCGTGAACCGGCAACGAGCGCGCCGAGATCGAGTGAATAGACCTGCTTATCTTTCAAAGTTTCAGGGACATCGCCCTTAACGATTGATTGCGCTAGGCCTTCGACGATTGCTGTCTTACCAACGCCTGGCTCGCCAATCAGAACTGGGTTGTTCTTGGTGCGACGAGAGAGAACCTGCATCACACGTTCAATCTCTTTATCGCGACCGATAACTGGGTCGACTTTGCCTTCGCGCGCAGCTTGGGTGAGATTGCGGCCAAATTGATCAAGGACGAGTGAAGTTGATGGTGTGCCTTCAGCTGGGCCAGTGTTCTGTGGCTCTTTACCTTGGTAGCCAGAGAGCAATTGAATGACTTGCTGGCGAACGCGGTTGAGATCGGCGCCGAGTTTGACGAGTACTTGAGCGGCAACGCCTTCGCCTTCGCGAATGAGGCCAAGAAGAATATGTTCAGTGCCGATGTAATTGTGGCCGAGTTGGAGCGCTTCGCGAAGTGAGAGTTCGAGAACTTTTTTAGCGCGCGGAGTAAATGGAATATGTCCGGAAGGGGCCTGCTGACCTTGGCCAATGATCTCTTCAACTTGTGAGCGAACAGCTTCGAGTGAAATACCTAGCGCTTCAAGACCTTTGGCGGCGACGCCTTCGCCTTCATGGATGAGTCCGAGAAGGATGTGCTCGGTGCCGATGTAATTGTGGTTAAGCATCCGTGCCTCTTCTTGGGCAAGGACGACTACGCGGCGGGCTCGATCGGTAAAGCGCTCGAACATCTAGCTACCTCCTGGTGTGGACTGGGTCTAAGCCTAATGCGAAGCGGGCAGTGCGCGCCTCTCGAGATTGGTAACGCTAAATAGCCCCCAGATATGCCCGAAATCGCTGTGAAATCCCCAAAATCTAGGGAGTGGTTTCGAAGGCTAGAGAATCTTGAGCATTCGGGTATTGCCCAAGGTATTGGGCTTCACGCTCTCGAGATCCAAGAACTCGGCGACGCCTTGGTCGTAGGAACGAAGGAGTTCGGCATAGACCTCAGGATTGACCGGCGTACCTTCAATAATCTGGAAACCGTGCTTACCGAAGAATTCAGTCTGGAAAGTGAGACAGAAGATTCGCTCTACACCGATTACTCGAGCGCGCTCAATAATCGCTTCTAAAATTAAATGACCAACGCCTTTGTGGTGCAGACGTTCGATTACGGCAACGGTGCGAACTTCGGCAAGATCTTCCCAAAGTACGTGCAGCGCTCCGCAACCAACGACTTCATCGCCTTCGACTGCCACAGTGAATTCTTGAACGCTCTCAAAGAGCGTGACTGTCTCCTTGGAGAGCATCTGACCCGGAGCTGCGTAGGAATCGACGATTTTGCGAATCTGCGGAACATCACTCGTCTTAGCAGGACGAATTAAAATGGTCATCGATTTATTCTTCTGGTTTCACAAGTGGGAAAAGAATGGTTTCGCGAATTCCGAGGCCAGTAAGTGCCATCAACAATCGATCGACACCCATACCCATTCCACCCGTTGGTGGCATCGCATATTCCATCGCGCGCAAGAAATCTTCATCGAGTTGCATCGCTTCCAAGTCGCCCTTTGCGGCGAGAAGTGATTGCTCTGTTAAACGATCGCGTTGAACAACTGGATCAATCAATTCCGAGTACCCGGTAGCAAGTTCGAAGCCCTCAACATAAAGATCCCACTTCTCCACCAAACCAGGGATAGTGCGGTGAGCGCGAACAAGTGGTGAAGTATCTACTGGGTAGCCTTTAACGAAGATCGGCTCATTGAGCTGGCCTTCGGTGACATGCTCGAAAATCTCTTCGGCAAGTTTGCCCGTGATCCACTTGGGATCAATCTTCATTCCCAGCTTGGTTGCAATAGTTTTGAGTTCTTCATAAGAACTCTGTGGTGTGACTTCCTGGCCGACGCCATCCGAAATCAAATCGAAGAGATTGGCTTCACGCCAAGTACCACCAAGATCCAATTGGCGGCCATCGTGATGTGTAACGACGTGGCTACCCGCAACTGCCATAGCGGCATTTTGGATCAAAGTACGTGTGAGATCAGCGATGGTATTCCAATCGCCATATGCCTCATAACTTTCAATCATGGCAAATTCTGGCGAGTGACTGGAATCTGCGCCCTCATTGCGGAAGTTGCGATTGATTTCAAAGACTCGATCGATGCCACCAACGACGCATCGCTTGAGGAATAGCTCTGGTGCGATGCGCAGGAATAGCTCCATGTCATAGGCATTACTCAACGTTTTGAATGGACGAGCAGTCGCGCCACCATGCATTACCTGCAACATTGGAGTCTCTACTTCGATGAAGTCACGAGCCGCAAAAGTATCGCGCAGCGACTTCATTACCTGCGGGCGAAGTCGAGCATTAGAACGCGCTTCTGGTCGAACAATGAGATCGACATAACG
>CAIQXR010000145.1 GCA_903875815.1 uncultured Actinomycetes bacterium | reverse complement strand
TTGAAGTGAAGGCGTAGAGAAAAAGCGAAGCCGGAAAGATCAAGATCCAGCGGAAGAAAGCCGTTTTGCGGTTGCGATCAGTTACTTGGACGTTGATATGAGTCTGAACCTGATTACTGGACATGAAACTGCTCCTTATTTGTCGCAATTGTTAGCGCCGCAGGGCTATCTCCCGTAAAACTACTGCTTACTTTCCGCTTTCGATCTCTTTAATCAACTGGAACTGTCCATCTCCTAATTGTCCTTGCTCGGCATACATCTCAAGCTTGGAACGAGTATCGGCGATATCTAGATTGCGCATAGTGAGCTGTCCGATGCGATCGGCAGGACCAAAGGCAGCATCTTCCGTGCGCTCCATGGAGAGCTTCTCTGGGCTATAGCTCAGGGCTGAACCTGTGGTGTTAATGATCGAATAGTCATCACCACGACGAAGACGAATAGTGACTTCACCAGTGATAGCCGATGCCACCCAACGCTGCAAAGATTCGCGCAACATCAGTGATTGTGGATCGAGCCAACGACCTTCGTAGAGCAGACGACCGAGGCGGCGACCTTCAGCGTGATAGTTCGCAATGGTGTCTTCGTTATGGATAGCCGAGATCAAACGCTCGTAGGCGATAAACAAGAGCGCCATTCCTGGTGCTTCATAAATTCCGCGGGACTTTGCTTCGATGATGCGATTTTCAATTTGATCGGCCATGCCAAGTCCATGGCGTCCGCCAATAACGTTAACTTCATTCATGAGAGCAAGGGCATCGAGCTCCTTACCATTTACTGCAACCGGGCGACCCTGCTTAAATTCAATGCGAACATCTTCAGTTTTGATCTCAACTTTTTCATCCCAGAAACGAACGCCCATGATGGGTTCAACGAGTTCTACTGATGTGTCGAGGAATTCCAAGCGCTTTGCCTCGTGGGTAGCGCCCAAGATATTGGCATCTGTGGAGTAAGCCTTTTCGGTGCTATCGCGATACGGAAGTTTGTTGGCAACGAGATATTCCGACATCTCCTTGCGGCCACCGAGTTCGGTGACGAAATCTTGATCGAGCCATGGCTTGTAGATACGCAACGCTGGGTTTGCGAGCAGACCATAGCGATAGAAACGCTCGATGTCGTTGCCCTTGTAGGTAGAGCCATCGCCCCAAATGGCGACGCCATCTTCGAGCATGGCGCGCACAAGCAGCGTGCCAGTCACTGCTCGACCAAGCGGTGTGGTGTTGAAGTACTGCTTTCCACCAGCGCGGATATGGAAAGCGCCGCAAGCAATCGCTGCGAAGCCTTCTTCTACGAGTGCAACTTTGCAATCCACGAGGCGTGATTTCTCGGCGCCATATTCCAATGCGCGACCAGGAACGCCCTCGATATTGGGTTCGTCATATTGGCCAAGATCTGCGGTGTAGGTAAAAGGAATAGCACCGTTGTTGCGCATCCAGGCCACTGCCACAGAAGTATCGAGGCCACCGGAAAATGCGATTCCGACGCGCTCGCCGATGGGAAGGGATGCGAGAACTTTAGACATGTCGTAATTCTAACTGGTCGAAGCGGAGACTCGAATCCTTATTGGGTGCTCGTGAATAAGTATGCGCCGCAGCCTCTTCTGCTGGCGAGCCAGATACCCTTGCCCCATGCGAGCGATTTACTTCGAAGAATTCAATGGGCCTCTTTCAGTTGTCGATCTTCCCAAGCCCGTTGCGGCAACCGGCTCGGTCATCATTAAAGTCGAAGCCACGGGCCTATGTCGCAGTGATTGGCACGGCTGGGTTGGCCATGATGCTGACATCCCACTTCCTCATGTTCCGGGCCATGAATTAGCAGGCGTTATTGATTCCGTCGGCACAGGTGTCGCTCGATTCACTGTCGGCCAACGCGTCACGGTTCCTTTTGTTTGTGGCTGCGGAAAATGCGAATACTGCCTTCGCGGCGATGCTCAAGTCTGTCCCACACAAACTCAACCCGGTTTTACTCACTGGGGATCTTTTGCCGAATACGTGGAAATCCATAATGCCGATTTCAATCTCATTGAATTGCCTGATGCTATCTCCTTTGACACTGCAGCCGGATTGGGGTGTCGCTTCGCCACTGCCTTTCGCGGCTTAACGGGTCGCGCCAATCTCCAAGCTGGTGAATGGGTCGCCATTTATGGATGCGGTGGCGTGGGCTTATCGGCAATCATGGTTGCTAAGGCACTTGGCGCAAAAGTTATTGCCGTCGATATCAATGAAGCGGCGCTCGCAAAGGCCCGTGAACTCGGTGCTGATTTCACTATTCAATCTGCTGTTTCGTCTTCTAGTTCTTCCGCCGATTCATCTAAAGCATCGGTCACCGTTCACAACGCAGCCAATGCCAGCGCCGGAAAATTCCCATCCCCCGAAGAAGCAATCGCCATGATTACCGGTTCCCAGATGGGTGTTGATCTCTCTGTCGATGCGCTGGGTTCAGTGGCAACAGCAACCTCCGCTATCAAATCTCTTCGCCGTCGCGGTCGCCATCTCCAACTGGGGCTCCTTCCTTCTGAAGATGGTCAAACTCCTCTCCCTATGGGACGTGTTATTGGCTGGGAGTTAGATCTGCTGGGCAGTCACGGCATGGCCGCACTGGATTACCCCAAGATGCTCGAGCTAATTGCATCGGGCGCACTTAAACCCGACTTACTCGTCGAACGCACCATCGGATTAGAAGCCGGACGCGATGCGTTGGAATCACTTGCGAATTCAAAGAGCGCGGGCGTGACGATTATTAAGCCGGCGGAGTAGCACGATTTCAATTAATTTTGAAAACTTAAGCGGTAAGAAGTCCTAAAACTTTGTGGTTGTGGAAAAGTTGAATATCCACACAAGTATCTAGACGAAATTCTTTTGTCAGTGATTAATGGGATTCTTTATGCATGTTGATCGAAAAGGGCCGGGATGGAAGCGTCACGCCATCAGCCGAACCTTCGATAGAAAACAATACTTTTGAAAAGGTGATTGAGCCACAAATTATTAAGCGCTACGGGAACGCACTAACTAGTCGTATTATTCGGCAAGAAATTTCGCTAGAAGATGCCATGGGGCTGGCGGGGACAGATGCAGCAAAGGTCGATTCGCTTCTCAACCGTCGCGCCGGTATCGATGTTTTAGCGGCTCTTATTGCAATTAAGCCCGCAACATTGCCCAGAGGAAGCCGGGTGGACTATTTACGCGCGCTCGAGAAGCAGGCAAGCTGGCTACAGGCAGTTACCCAAGATGCAATCGTCGCAGTGGCTGGAGCAGAGGCAAGCGAGGCCCAAGATCGATTCTCTGGTGTGGATGAAATCGAACGGGAAGATATCTCCTCTGCGCTTCGGCTATCAACCGTGACCGCTCAAGGAAGAATCGACACTGCGAGAACACTTACGCAAGATTTAAAGAATACAGCTGCCGCACTTGCTGCTGGTGAGATTTCTTCACAACATGCTTTGGTGATTGCACGTGAAAGCTCTGAAGCAATACGGCGAGGACTAGAGCCGGAGAAACTTCGGGCACTTGAAAATGCTGCCCTAACGTTCTCCGAATTTCATACCCCCGCTCAGGTGGGATACAAAATACGACATCTCATAGCAACGATGTCACCGCAGGAATTTGAATTGGCCGCGGTCGAAGCCGTAGAGAACAGAAGGGTCTTTATGGTCCCTGAGAGTAACGGCATGGCCACCATTTCAGCGTACTTGGCTGCTACTGACGCCCAGATAGTCATGATGGCAATTGAGAAAATTGCTAAGTCGGCTCGAATAAATCTTCCTGGTGAAAAAATAGATTTGCTTCGTGCGGACTCACTGGTTTATATGTCGAAGGAATTCTTGAGGAGCTCAGGACCTTCGGCCGAGTCATTTAAGGATGGCGAGCAATCTCAGCATGGCGAGCAATCTCAG
>CAIQXR010000144.1 GCA_903875815.1 uncultured Actinomycetes bacterium | reverse complement strand
CCGCCGATGAGATTGAACTTGGTGACATTACCGACGCGTTTGCGCCCTCGCACTTGGGTGATGCGCGATTGATCGTGATCAAGGAGATCCAAGATCTCGCCGCAGAATTGAGCGATGAAATTGCCACCTACCTAGATGCCCAAGAGGAAGGAATCGAGCTCGTTCTCTGGCATAAAGGGGGAGTTAAAGGCAAAGCGCTCGTCGATAAGATCAAGAAATTCTCGCCCCAAATAATTGCGTGTGATGTCATTAAGAAGGACTCTGAGAAGGCCGATTTTGTGAAAGGTGAATTCGGTCGCCTGGATCGTAAAGTCACGCCAGGAGCAGTCACTGCGCTGATCGATTCACTCGGCAGTGATTTACGTGAACTCAGTGGCGCCATCTCCCAATTAGCCTCGGATGTTGCAATCGGCAAAGTCATTGATGAGAGCGCAGTAGATCGATATCAACAAGGACGCGTGGAGACGACAGGTTATGAAGTCGCTGATGCTGTGATGGACGCAAAGCGCGATGATGCACTGATCCTCTTGCGCCAAGCACTTCACACCGGCACCGATCCAGTCTTGATCACCTCAGCACTCGCAGCATCGGTTCGAACTCTTGCGAAAGTCTCGGGAGCGGGGAGGGGAGTGAAATCTTTCGACTTGGCCTCCTCGCTGGCGCTTCCGCCCTGGCAGATCGATAAAGCTCGTCGCCAGTTGGCTCATTGGAGCCCCGGCCTGCTTGCCAACGCCGTCATTCACGTCGCCCAGGCTGATGCCGATATCAAGGGGGCGGCTGCCGATCCGATCCACGCTCTGGAGCGGGCGATCATCGCCATGACCCTGCGTTAGAACCTCAAGAGGGGTCAATTTGAGCCCTAGGTGCGCGGCTGATAGCCTTGCGCTCTTGCAGTAACCCAGATTTACCCGTTTCCCGCTCTTCGCGCTCGCGAAGGCCTATAGAGAGTAGTTCGCAGTGGCAAATATCAAGTCGCAGATCAAGCGTATTCGCACCAACGAGAAGGCTCAGGCTCGTAACAAGTCTGCTCGCTCTTCTATCAAGACCGCGATCCGCCGTTTCCGCGATGCCGTTGCAGCTGGCGATCAGAAGACCATCGCAGCAGAACTCCGTAACGCTTCACAGCAGCTCGATGTTGCAGTCACAAAGGGTGTTCTTCATCAGAACGCGGCTGCAAATAAGAAGTCTGCAATGGCAAAAGCTGCCAACAAAGTTTCCAAGTAATTCCGCGGAAATCTCTTCTTAAGGGTTTAGGCGCAGATGCCTGCCATTGAACTCTCCAAGGCTTCTAAGCCTGGCAATACCGATCCATCGCAGATTCGCAACTTCTGCATCATTGCCCATATCGATCACGGTAAATCGACGCTTGCTGACCGCATGCTCGGAATTACTGAAGTAGTCGAGCAACGCAATATGCGCGCCCAATATCTCGATCGTATGGATATTGAACGCGAACGCGGCATCACCATTAAGTCTCAAGCAGTTCGCTTGCCTTGGCGCTCTGGTATCGATGGCAAGGAATACACCTTGAATATGATCGATACGCCGGGACACGTGGACTTTACTTATGAAGTATCCCGATCACTTGCTGCTTGCGAAGGTGCGATTCTTTTGGTGGATTGTGCACAGGGAATCGAAGCACAGACGCTCGCGAATCTTTACTTGGCGATGGAGAACAACCTCACCATCATTCCTGTTCTTAATAAAATTGATTTACCAGCAGCTCAGCCAGAGAAGTTTGCCGAAGAACTTGCAAAACTCATTGGCTGCAAGCCCGAAGACTGCTTAAAAGTCTCCGGCAAAACTGGCGCAGGCGTCGAAGAACTTCTTGATCAAATCGTCGCGCAGATTCCCGCTCCAGTGGGGGATCCTGATGCACCAGCGCGTGCGTTGATTTTCGACTCGGTCTATGACACCTACCGCGGCGTTGTTACCTATGTGCGCGTGAAAGATGGTCATCTCTCGACCAAAGATCAGATTCAAATGTTTTCTACCGGCGTTCGCCACGAAATGCTTGAAGTCGGCGTGATCTCACCTGAGCCCGTTGTTTCCAAGGGCCTTGGCGTGGGCGAAGTAGGTTATGTCATTACTGGCGTGAAAGATGTGCGCCAATCTCGAGTCGGTGACACCATCACGACGTATCACAACCCTGCAACAACAGCGCTCTCGGGATATAAAGATCCCAAGCCAATGGTCTTCTCTGGACTCTTCCCGATCGATGGTGCTGACTACCCACTTTTGCGTGAAGCGCTCGATAAGTTGCAGCTCAACGATGCAGCTCTTGTGTACGAACCAGAATCTTCTGCGGCTCTCGGTTTTGGATTCCGCTGCGGCTTCTTGGGTCTGCTTCATATGGAAATTGTTCGTGAACGTCTCGAGCGCGAAGCCGGCCTCTCGCTCATTTCTACTGCGCCCAGCGTGGTCTATCGCGTCACTCGCGATGATGGCAAAGAGATGATCGTGACCAACCCATCTGAATTCCCCGAAGGTAAGATTGAAGCTGTCTACGAGCCAATCGTTCGCGCCACCGTTCTCGCTCCGAGTGATTTCATCGGCACCATCATGGAACTCTGCCAAGAGCGCCGCGGAACCCTGCTGGGCATGGATTATCTTTCAGAAGATCGTGTGGAGATCCGTTATACCTTGCCACTCGCTGAAATTGTCTTTGACTTCTTCGATCAATTGAAATCTCGCACCAAGGGCTATGCCTCATTGGATTACGAACCGGTCGGTGAAGCCGAAGGTGACTT